>SKMT01000020.1 GCA_007120915.1 Myxococcales bacterium
CACGGCGGGCACAACGGACTTCGCGACATCATCGCCAAAACTGGAGAGCGCGATTTCGTGCGTATCCGACTTGGCGTTGGACGCCCGGAACACGGTGACGTGACCAACTGGGTGCTGAGCCGATTCGATGACGAAGCGATGGCCGATGAGCTGGCCGAAACTGGATGTGACGCCGTAGAGACGGTGCTGGCCGACGGAGTCGGCCGGGCCCAGAACCTTTTTCACTGAATCACTGACGCACGCACGTGTGAGAATAAGCAGATTTGTTGACAGTTAACGCCGGGATTGACCGGCACAACCTCGCTCCATCCTCGAAGATGGGGCTTTATCCGAGAGGTTTTGAAATGCCCGTAGAGAGACACCGAGAATACGAAACGATCGTCATTGTGCGCCCCGATGCGGCAGAAGACGAACTCGCCGAAGTGCGAAATCGCGTCGAAGCCGCCGTGGAGAGCGAAGGTGGCCATATGCTCCAGCAGGACGACTGGGGACGCCGGGAGCTGGCGTACGCCATCAAGGACAGCACGGAAGGCCGCAAGTTTGAGCGCGGCGTCTACCATTACAACCGTTTCATCGGCCCTGGCGGGGTGGTCGGAGAGGTGGAGCGTCAACTGAGGTTGATGGACCCGGTGCTCAAATTTTTGTCGGTCAAGCTGGACGACGACCTGATCCCGGACGATCGGCTCAACCAGCCGGAGCGGGACGTGGTGGTGCCGGACTGAATCGAAGCGACGACAACAGGAGTCGACGATGGAAGTGATACTGAAAGAAGACGTGCCGAAGCTCGGCGAGATGGGTGAGATCGTGGAGGTCGCCCCCGGATACGGACGCAATTACCTGATTCCGGAGGGGCTGGCTCTGCCGGCGAGCTCGACCCAGAAGAAGGAGCTGGAGCACCAGAAGCGCCAGATCGAAGAGCGCAAAGAAGCACAGCGCGCCGCAGCCCGTTCGGTGCAGGAAGACCTCGACGGGATTGCAATTACCATCCCGAAACGCGTCGCCGACGAAGACAAGCTGTACGGATCGGTGACGGCCCGCGAGATCGCCGATGTCCTCGAACAGGAGGGCTTCGAGGTGGAGCACCGGTTCGTGATGGTCGATCAGGGCTTCGACGAGCTGGGCATCTACCGGGTGCCGATCAAGCTGGCCAGCGGAGTGGTGGCCCACATTCTGGTGTGGGTTGTCACGATGTGACGGCTGCACGATAAGGATGTCGAAAATCTGAAACCCGCGCTGGTCGCCCAGTGCGGGTTTTTGGTTGGGTAAACCGCCGAAAAGGAACGGCTGTGAGCAGTAACGGTGCAGGCGCAGAGAAGTTCAGCGAGCTAGACGCGCGGTTGGATGGAGAGGTGCGCGCCGATCGGCTCCATAAGTTGCTGTATGCCCAGGATGCGTCGGTGTACCAGCAGACACCCCAGGCGGTGGTGTTCCCGCGCAACCGAAGCGATGTGCAGTCCGTGGTTCGCACCGCCGGTGCACTGGGGATCGGGCTGACTCCCCGGGGAGGAGGTACCAGCCTGGCGGGACAGACGATGGGCGAGGGATTGGTCGTCGATCTGGGCCGGCATATGAACCAGATCCTGGAGGTCAACGAACAACAGCGGTGGGTGCGGGTACAACCGGGAGTGATTCTGGAGGATTTGAATCGGCATCTGAAGCAGTACGGGCTCTTCTTCGGACCCGACACCTCCACGGCGAACCGGTGCATGATCGGGGGGATGATCGGAAACAATTCCTGCGGCAGCCACTCCATCTATTACGGGACCACCCGCGACCACGTGCTGGAGCTTGAGTTGGTGCTGTCTGACGGAGAGCCGGTGCGCGCCGGTCCCTGGGAGAGCGAACAGCTCGAAGAGAAGATGGCAGGCCAGGGGCGGCTCGCCGAGGGATTGCGAGCGCTGGATCGGGTTGCCCGGGAGCATGCGGAGCTGATCGAAGAGCGGTATCCACGCCGTGACGTGGTACGCCGCAACACCGGATATGCGCTCGATGACATCGTGCAGCGTGCGCCCTACGGCGATGGTGGGCCGTTTTCGCTGCCCAGGTTCTTGTGTGGCACCGAGGGGACGCTGGGCCTGGTCACGGAGGCGAAGCTCAACCTGGTGGACCGGCCCACCGAACGACTGGTGGTCTGCTCGCACTTCCGAGATCTAGAGTCGGCTCTGAAGGCGACAGTGGAAGCGGTGGAACACGACCCGGCGGCTGTGGAGTTGATGGACGAGCGGATTCTGGAGCGCACCAAGCACAGTGTGGAGCAGTCGAAGAACCGGTTCTGGGTCGAAGGGGATCCGTCGGCGGTGCTGGTGGTGGAGTTTTACCGCGACGACGAAGAGCAGCTCGAGGCGGCGGCTCAGAAGTTGATCGAGCGCTTCGAGACGCTGGGGATGGGCTACGCCCACCCGGTGGTGCGCCCACCGCGCGACAAGGCGGTGTGGGAGCTTCGAAAGGCGGGGCTGGGGCTTCTGATGGGCGTTCCCGGTGACACGAAGGCGGTGACCGTCGTCGAGGACACGGCGGTGGCCGTGGACGTTCTACCCGACTACATCCGTGATTTTACGCAGATTATGGACGCCTATGGTACCGCCTGCGTCTACTACGCGCATGCGTCAGTGGGGGAACTTCATCTGCGCCCGGAGTTGAACCTCAAAGAGACCGAAGATGTCGAGAAGTTCAAGGGGATCGCCGAAGACGTCGCCGATCTGGTGGCGCGCTACCAGGGATCGCTAAGCGGGGAGCACGGTGACGGGCGGGTGCGCTCGCCACTTTTGAAGCAGTTTTATGGCGAAGAGATCATGGACCTTCACCGCCAGGTGAAGAGCGCGTTTGATCCGGAGGGGATCTTCAACCCCGGAAACATCGTCGATCCGAAGCCCATCGACGAGGGGTTTCGCTTCGAACCGGGCCGGCCGATCCCCGAGCTGGATACCTACTTTCGGTGGGAACATGAGAAGGGGTTGGTCCGGGCAACGGAGATGTGCAACGGCGCCGGGGTCTGCCGCAAACGCCCGGGGGCAGGCGGGACGATGTGCCCCAGCTACATGGCCACACTCGAAGAGAAGGATTCGACGCGGGGGCGGGCGAATACGTTTCGCACACTGCTGACCGGCGAAAGACCGCAGGCGGCGTTTGAGAGCGAGGAGTTAGCAGAGGCGCTGGACCTGTGCCTGTCGTGCAAGGCGTGCAAAACGGAGTGTCCCGCCAGCGTAGATATGGCGAAGATGAAGGCGGAGTATCTTCAGCAGCGCTACGATCGGGAGGGTACTCCGGGGTCGGCCTGGCTGTTCGGGAACTTCGGTCGGCTCGCCCGGCTGGGAAGCTGGCTGCCCAGACTGACGAATTTCATGCTGTCGTTGACGCTGGTGCAGTGGATTTTGAATCGGTGGTTTGGTGTGTCACGCCAGCGTGCGTTGCCGCAGATGGCCACGAAGAGTTTCGACAGGCAACTGAAGGCTCATCGAAAGCAGCGCGGCGAGCCCGACGGCGAACGGGTGGTGTGGCTGTATGTCGACCCGTTTACCGACTTTACGGAGCCGGAAGTGGGGATGGCGGCGGTGCGGGTTCTTGAGGCGGCGGGCTATCGGGTGGAGCGGTTCGGGATCCGCGACGACGGACGGACCTATCTGTCGAAGGGACTGGTCCAAAAAGCGCGCAACGTCATGGAGAAGGGGCTGGGGCGGGTCGCCGACAAGCTGGAGCAACATCCGGGCAGGGCGGTGGTGGGGCTGGAGCCGAGCGCGCTGTTGACGTTTCGCGACGAGATGTCGGACCTGGTAGGCGAGGAGTATCGAGAGATCGCGGCGAGGGTGGAGGAACGGTCGTTTCTGCTCGAGGAGTTTCTGCTCCAGGAAATGGCGGCGGGCCACGTCGACGACGAGCTGTTCGGCGGTCAGGGCCGGGCGGTGGTTCACGGGCACTGCCACCAGAAAGCACTGGTGGGCACCGAGCCGACCGAGCAGGTGTTGGAGGCGGCAGGCTACGAGGTAGAGGTGCTTCCGACGGGCTGTTGCGGGATGGCGGGCTCCTTCGGATATGAAGACGACCACTATCAGGTGTCGATGGACATCGGAGAGCTGGTGTTGTTCCCGCAGCTTCGGCAGTTGGAGGGCGACGAGATGGTGGTGGCTGCGGGGACGTCCTGTCGGGAGCAGATCGGCGACGGGGTCCAGCAGCAGGCGCTACATCCGGCGCAGGCGCTGGAGCGAGCGCTGGACGGATAACGCGTGCGGGCCGGGGAAAAACCTTGGGTGCAGGGGATTGAGGTGCGTAGTTTTCGAGTCGAGCTGGATCGTCTGGCCTCGGCGGCGTCAATTGGGCGTAGTCGGGGTCTCTAACCCTCGACTCGAAGTCCCAAGGGGGAGAAATGACCACATTGCATCTCGGACGCAAGACGCTGCTGGCACTGGTTACGGTGGCGCTGTTCGTAGCGGTCGGTAGTTCGGCGATGGCTGCGGACAACGAAGAGTTGCCGTCGACAGATCAGCTTCTTGCTGACGGATTGATCGCCCAGCAACCACCAGATGACCCGGATGATCAGGACGATGAGCCCGATGAGCCGGCCTTCCCTGAGCAACCCGATGAGCCCGACGACCCGGCGGCACCACCGCCGGATGAGCCGATGGAACCGGAGCAGCCCGATGATCCGGTGTTCCAGCCTCAGGAAGACCAGGAGGATGAACCCGAGGCGGTGCTCGCCGAGCGTGAGGAGCTCGCGGAGGAGTTTTTCGTGCGGTTGACCCCGGGAGTGTGGGCGCCCTGGATGTTCGGTGATGTCGCCGTGGACGACGCCGGAGCAGAAGTCGATCAGACCATCGGCGACGCTTTCGCAGACTTCGGGCTGGGCTGGACCGGTTCGCTGCAGCTCGGTTTCGGCGAGTTCGGGATTCTCACGGACGTGTTCTACGCGACCACAGAGGATGACGATGCCACCACCGATTTCGATGAGGCCGAGTTGGAGATGCAGAAGTTCGGTCTGAACGCGTCGGTCGCCTGGTTCGCTCAGCTCAACGAGTTCGGTGAAATCGGGCCCCACGCCGGTATCCGTTACATGTGGGTCGACAGTGAGCTCGACACAGTCGACGAGGATGTCGATGAGACCTTCGACGCCACCGAGGGCTGGATCGATCCCATCATCGGTGTGGCGGGACGGATCAACCCCGACCCCGACGGGATGCTGTACATCCCGTTCTACGCCGATGTCGGCGGTATCGTCGTCGGTTCGGACTTGAGCTGGCAGGGCAAAGTGGCCCTTGGGCTGGAGCTGCACGAGAATCTGGGCGTGGAGCTGGGCTACCGGCACCTGCACGTCGACTATGAAGGCGACGACCTGGACTACGAGATCATGACCACCGGCCCCACGCTGGGGATCACCGGGCAGTTCTGATCAACTGTCCTCGTCGTACTTGACGGTGCAGCCGTAGGGTTCGGCTTCGGTGGTCTCCGGGGCGTCGCCGTCGGCGAGCGCGGCGAGCGCCTGTTCGACGTAGCGTTGTCGGTCTTCAGGCTCCTCGCTGCCCCGGGGATCATCGTCGATCCCGCCCATGTACTGCAGGATCCCCTCTTCGTCGATGACGAACATGTGGGGGGTGGTGCGGGCTTCATAAAGTCGGCCGACATCACCGTCCGGATCCTGAAGCACGGGGTAGTCGTGGGGGCGGATGTCTTCGGTCTCTTCTTTCCACTCCAGAGTGTCCTCAGGGGTGTTGTCGAAGGTGGTGTCCACGGCCAGCCAGGTCAGATCGTGGTCGTCTTCAAATTCGTCGATCAGATTGGCGAAGGTGCCCTCTTCGTAGTGCCGAACCACGTAGGGGCAGGGGATGTTGAACCACTCGAGCACCACCGTTTCGCCCCGGTAGTCGCTGAGGGTGTGGCTGTTGCCCTCTTCGTCCTCGAGAGTGAAGTCGGGCGCCGGTTCTCCGATTACAGGAGCATCGGGTTCTTCGGCTTCGGCCTCTTCATCGGCCTGATCGTCGGGCTGGTCCTCTTGTTGGTCTTGCTGAAGCTCATCGGCGACCTCGTCGGTCTGCTCTTCGGCAGGTTCATCGTCGCAGCCGACGACGGTCAGGGAGGTGACGACGAATGCGGCGATGACAGCCCAGGTCCAGTGCTTCATGGGGATACTCCGTGTGGGGTAAGCAGTGCTGAGGACAAACAGTGAAGATCACGATTGAGGATACTGGGGGTAGCCCGGAAAGAGGCTCGTTTCAAGGAGCGGCGTCCTCGATGTGAGAGATGACCATGCTGCGCGAGAGCACTTCCGGGAGCAACTCCGGGTTGTCGGGGTCGTTGGGAGAGTAGACCAGATACATGGGAACTCCGCCTTTTCCAAAGTCTGCGAGACGGGAGCGGATGTGGTCGTCACGGCGCGTCCAGTCGGCCATGATCATGGCGACATCATGCTCTTCGACCGCTTCCACCACTTCCGGTTGTTCGAGTACGTTGGCCTCATTGACCTTGCAGGTGATGCACCAGTCGGCGGTGAAGTTGACAAACACGGGGCGGTGGTCGTCGAGTTTGGAGTCGACGGTCTCTTCGCTCCAGTCCTTCCAGTGTAGCTGGGATGCGGCGTCGTCGGAGGTCTCAGCGGACGGGGTGTGGTCGTCGAACTGAAGGGTCAGCGTTGCGGAGACGACGACGATGACCAGAGCGAAGGTGAGCCCCACGCGCCTGATGGCGGCGGTCTTGAACTGAACGAGCCCGAAGATCCAGGCCGCCACCGCACAGGAGAGCAAAAAGATCAGGAGTCGAATCACGCCCTGTGTGCCCGCCATCTGCCCGATAAGCCACAACAGCCAGATGGCGGTGGCCAGAAGTGCAAATCCAAGCAGTTGTTTGAAGTGCGCCATCCAGGGCCCGGGCTTCGGCAGGAACCTCTCAGCGCCGGGGATCAGCGTCAGGATGACGAAGGGGGCGGCCAGCCCGATGCCGAGTACCGTGAAGGTCAGCGCAATCACCCAGGGAGGGCTGGCGAGGGCAAATCCGACGGCTGTTCCAAGAAAGGGGGCCGAACAGGGAGTGGCGAGTACCACGGCCAACACACCTTCTCCGAAGCTGCGTCGGTGGCTTGCCGGGGCGTCGGCGACCTGCTGGAGCCGGCCCGGGTTCAGGGTGACCTCAAAGAGGCCGAACAGGTTCATCGCAAAGATTACCAGTACGGCGCCGACGGCAGCGATGAACCCGGGCTCCTGGAACTGAAATCCCCAGCCGACCTGAGTGCCCACCACTTGTAGCCCGATCACGGCGGCGGCGAGCACCAGCATGGAGGCGACGATGCCGGCGGTGTAGGTGGCGCTGTGGGCGTAGACGCTGTGGCGGTGTTCGTGGGCCAGGTTTACGAAGGCGAAGACCTTGATGGCGAGCACGGGAAAGACGCAGGGCATCAGGTTGAGGATCGCACCGCCCAGAAAGGCCAACAGCAGCACGTACCACAGCGACAACGAGGGATCTGTGGGGGTAGAGGGGTCGGTGTCGGCCGGTTGTGCCCCGACATCGCCGACATCGTCGCCGAGCACCAGCGCCTGGGCCTGTTCGGAGTCCGTTCGCGGCAGTAGTTCGCCCACGGTGGTTGGAATGGGGGTGCCGTCGGTGTCGTGCAACCTGAGTACACCGTCGAGTTGGTCGTCGCCGTCAGGAGTATCTCTGGTGGCCCGCCCGTCGAGCTCGATGAACCAACCGGACTCGGCGTCGGGGTGCTCGCTGAGGCGGACGACGTCAAAATCGATGGTGTCGATGTTCTCATACACGAAGGCGTCGGCAGGCTCGTCGTGGATGTCACCGAGTTGTAGACAGTCCGGGTCGTCGGCATCGTGGCAGCCGATGGCGGTGATCTCGACGCGGAAGTCGTCGGGGCTTTCGATGGGGGCGTGAGAGTAGCGCACGTCCACGTCAACGCCGGTCTTCTGTGGGGAGCGAGGCACCAGGTCTCGGGCGGCGTCGAACCAGCGGTGCACGTCGTCTTGCGGCGACGTCGTCTCTTCGTCGACGGGAATGGTGCGGGTCAGATCTGCCTGGCCGGGGATGCAGTCGACCTCGCAGACCAGGTAATCGACGTGGGCGTCGAGTTCGATGTCGCCGTCGGCGTCGTCGTCGACCTCAAGTTCTGTGAACAGCAGTACCGTATCGTTGTAGCCGAAGGTGATGATGGCGCCGCCGGCCTCGTGATACAGCCCCGGCTGTGGCCACATCACCTCGCCGACGGTGGCGTTGCGGGCGTCGAATTCGATCTGCGTGGACATCCCGCCCTCACCGGAGTCGTACCAGTAGATGTGCCAGCCCGGATCCATCTCGAAGATCACGCCGGCCTCGACGGTATCGCCCGGTGCGACGGTGTCGGCATTGACGACCAGGCGCTTGGCGGTGCGCGGTTCGTCATCGTCGTAGGCGTCCTCGGCGAACGCCTCGTCAGGTACGTCGGGCAACTCCAGGGCGCCCGGTTTGTCGACGGCGACGACGGTTGCCGCGAAGCAGACGACAAGTGCGACAAGACAGATGGAGATGCGGTGCGTCATGCAATCGCTGAGGTTGAGGGGGGATATAGCTGTCGCTGAGCTTCGGGCCCAATGGCTTAACCGCTGCTCAGCCCGAGACGCAGGAGAGCATTCTGACGACTCGGGGGCGCCAAACGCAAGGAGAGTTCCCTGTTGGTTGTTCGTCTTGTCTCACGGAGAGTTCGACAAAAAATCGGTGACCAGCTCACCGAACCTGTCGGGCCGTTCGATGGGCACGGTGTGCCCGCTGTTTTCGACCAGTTCGAACTGACCATCACACAATTCGGCGAGTTTGCGGGCGCCCTCGGGGGTGACCAGGGGGTCGGCGTCGGCGCAGATGACCAGGGTGGGAGCCTGGATGCGTTCGGCGAGCCCGCTCAGATCAGGGAACTCGCGCAA
>SKMT01000395.1 GCA_007120915.1 Myxococcales bacterium
AACTCTGCGACTGTGTTGTTGTGGATTCTGATGATGGGTACAGGGTTTGCGCTGTGGCGGCTGATGTCGGGACGACTTCGCGAATCGACAGTGTCGCCGTAAAATGAATTCTGGCTCAGTGTTCGACAGTTTGAAGCCCGATCTGTACCATTGTCGCGCTGATGGCGCGCTGATGGATGAATGACAATCGGGTGATTGCGATGGTCGATCTGGTGAGAGGCGATGATTCGACGGGAGTTCGTTTTCTGCTGCTCATCACCGCTGCGCTGCTTTTAGCAGCAACCGGTTGTGGACCCGATGCCGCACAGCCAGAAAGCAGTGCCGAAAGTGCGGACATCAAAGCGCAAAGCGGGCTGGAATTCGAGCAACCAGAAGGGGCTGACCACCGCGCCGAACGCTCGGTGGTGATCAGAGAGGGCGACTCTAACCACGACCAAATTACCGGTAATCAGGGGGCGCACTTTGAGTTTTCCGAACCCTTCGAGCAGGTCGGTTGGATGATGGGGGCCGACAGCGTCGATGGGATGGAGTATCGCGGACGCATCGACGGGGAGTACACGGACTGGAAACTGCTGCAGCCCTATTTTAGCGAAGGGGGATTGCACAACGCCCACGTGATCTTCGACACACCGGCGGACGCATTGCAGTGGAGGGTGGACGAGGACATCGACTTCGCAGAGGTTGCGTTTTCCGAAGAGGTGACGGCCCGAGACGAGATCATCACCGGTGACCAACGTCAGCAAGAAGAGGCCGGTGCCCCAGAGAGTGAAGACGAGGAGTTCAGCACCATCGCCCAGGCGGTGGCGCCGGATGATCTGGTGACCGATCGCAACGAGTGGGATGCCATCGACCCGGACAAGGTCTGCGGGCAGGTGGTCGACCCCTGGAGGGCGACGATCCACCACACGTACAACCCCGATTCAGATGGTGTTGATGCCGGTGACCGAGTCCGCCAGATGCAGAGCTATCACATCAATACCGAGGGCTGGTGCGATATCGGTTACCACTTTGTGGTCGCCCAGTCCGGGGAGATTTTCCAGGGCCGATCGCACTCTGACCGGCCCGGCGCTCATGTGCTTGGAGAAAACCAGGGCAATGTCGGCATTGCCCTGATCGGCGACTATATGTCCAGTGCCCCCGGAAGCGCTCAGATTGACGGGGCCGTCGATATTCTACACTGGGTGCACGAGCAACACGGTGTGACGCTGGATAGCAATTCGGTGCGGGGACACCGCGACTGGCCCGATCAGAGCACTCCCTGCCCCGGTGATGTGGGAATTGACTATGTTGACGACATCATCGACGGGGCCGTCGACGAAGCCGACGACTCCGGTGACAGTGGTTCCGGAGACGATTCGGGAAAAGATGACTCCGGGGGTACGTCGGGGGATGACTCCGGTGGGGATGACGACGGCTCGTCGACGATACCGGAGGACGATGGTGACACGGAGGTCGACGGGTGTAGCTGTGCTGCAGTGGGAGAGGGGCCGGCGGGGATTGTCGTGGGTTGGTTGCCGGTGTTGTTGGTGCTGGGGCTGGTGGCGTTGCGAAGCCGGTGGCTCAGCGAAGTGTCCCCGGCGCAGTAAAAGGCTTACTGGGCGGCGTAGCGGTCGTCGTGGGCCAGGTTCTCAAAGCGGGTGTAGGGGCCGAAGAACCGCAGCGTGATCTCACCGATGGACCCGTTGCGGTGCTTGCCGATGATAATATTGGCGAGCCCCTTCGCTTCGGTTTCCGGGTCGTAGACTTCCTCACGGTAGATAAACGAGATCAGATCGGCATCCTGCTCGATGGCACCGGATTCGCGCAGGTCGCTGAGCTTCGGTTTTTTGTCGGCGCGCTGCTCGACGCCCCGGTTAAGCTGAGCGAGGGCGATGACCGGGATTTCCAACTCTTTGGCGACCCCTTTGAGGCTACGTGAGATTTCGCTGATCTCCTGTTCGCGGGACCCGGACGAGCGGGTGCGCTTGGAGCCGGTCATCAACTGCAGATAGTCAATGAAGATGATCTGGATGTCGTGCTCCGCTTTCAGCCGCCGCGCCTTGGAGCGAAACTCCATGATGGGAAGCCCAGGGGTGTCGTCCAGATAGATGGGGGCTTCTGAGAGAGTACCGGCAGCCTTGATCAGTCGGGCCCACTCCTGCTCGGTCATGCTGCCTTTTCGCAGGTTGGACTGGTTGATCTGTGCTTCGCTGCACAGCATGCGGATCGCGAGCTGCACGTTGGACATCTCGAGGCTGAAAAATGCCGACGGGAGGTTGCGCTCGATGGCGGCGTGGGCGGCCATGTTCAGTGTGAAGCTGGTTTTGCCCATCCCCGGGCGGGCAGCAACGATGATCAGGTCCGAAGGCTGCCAACCGGCGGTGATTTCGTCGAGGTCGATAAAACCGCTTGGCACGGCGGTGATCTCTTCGCTCTTCTGGTAGAGCGCTTCGATCTGGGTGAAGGCGCTTTTGACGACGTCGCGCATCACCGCGTAGTCGCGCTTCTGCCCCAGTTGGGTGATGGCAAACAGCCGCGATTCGGCCTCGTCCATAAACGACTCGAAGTCGTTGACGTCGCCGTAGCACTCGTTGACCAGTTCCCCGGCGGCAGCGATAAACTGGCGCAGTGACGACTTGCGCTGGACGATCGCCGCATAGTGGGTGACGTTTGCAGCGGAGGGTACGGCACCGGACAGCCGGGTCAGATAGGAGGGGCCACCGGCAGCCTCCAGCCGGTCTTCGGCCTCCAGGTAATCGGCCACGGTCAGTACATCGACGGGCTCGCCGCGCTGATGCAACTGCACCATCGCCCGGAAGACGTGGCGGTGTGCCTCCCGGTAGAAGTCCTCGGGGGTAATCTGACCGGAGAGCTCATCGAGCACCGCATTGTCCAGCAGAACGGCGCCGAGGACACTGCGTTCAGCATCTTCGTTATGGGGAGGTGTACGGGGGGAGGAGGGGGGATTCATGATTCGTCGGTGACCACGTACTCTTTGTCGATCAGATCGACGAGCGCCTCCATGGTCTGCACGTCATCATCTTCGGTCTTGTTGAGGATGTCGCCGACGGTGTCGAAATTCAGCACCTTCTGGAAGGTATCGAGTTGCTCGTCTTCCAACTCCCGAAGCGGAGGTTCCAGGGGGGTGGGAACGGAGACGACGGCATCCATATCCGGGGTGTCGGGTCCCAGATTCTTGATTTCGTCCAGGATGCGCATCCCCTCCATCATCAGGGATTCGACGGACTCGTCGATTTCGTTTTCGAAGGTTTCGTCGGTGGGCGGTTCCAGCGAGAAGGTGCCCGTGTTCCAGGCGATCAGCCGGTAAAACGACTTGTAGGGGTCGAGTTCATGATCGTCGTTGATGGTCGAGAAGTAGACGCGTCCGTCGCGCAGATAGACTTTGCCGACGGTGTCGCCCTGCATGATCTTGAGTACCCCGGACTTTCGGCTCGTCGAGAAGAGTTGTAGCAGGTCCGGCAGCGGAACTTCTTCGATCAACCCCGAGATCGAGCCGCCCATGGTGGCGCCGGCGTTTTGACCGACGGCGGGGGCGGCCATGGTGCCGTGGACGTTGGCTCCGCCCTGTCGAGGTGGCTGGGTGGGGCCGGCCTGCTGGGATGCGGGGTTGTGCCCGGACCCCGGGGTGTTCTGAGGAGCACGATCCTGGTGGTTCGTAGGGGGAGCGGCGTCACTGGCGGCGTTAGGCTGGGCGTTGGCGTCGGGCATACCCGGTGCGTCGTCTACGCCGCTGTCGCGGTGTACCAGTTTGATGATGTTGGTCCCGATCAGTATCCGGTCCCCTTCGGTGATTCGGGCTCGCTCTTCGATCTTTTCACCATTGACGAACGTGCCGTTGGTGCTGCCGAAGTCCTCGATGTACAGCTCACCACCGTAGGTGGTGATGCGAGCGTGGCGTCTGGAGACCATGTCTTCCACTAACACCATATCTAACTCGCCCCCCCGGCCAATCTCGATCTCGGTGTCCAACTCCAGCGGGAACTCGCCTCCCTGGTACTTGCCGGAGATGAATTTCAGGACGTAGCCACCTGTCTGAGAATGATTCAATTTCACCTCTCCTCAACCGTTGGGTATCTTCCCCAACGCGGGGGATGTAACAGACGGTCGAAAAAGCCGGTTAACCTGCGTCAAACTCTACGTTAAATTGCGGCTTCCAACCCGTCAATGGGCCGATGTCTGGCATGTTGTGACTGAACAACGCGCTTTCGCGGGCGCGACTGTAACAAACGTTGCGCAAAGATCGCAATGGTAGGTGTGCTGGGTGTTGGGTGTTGGGTGTTGGGTGGTGGGTGGTGGGTGTTGGGGTAGGGGTGCTCCAAGTTGTGGAGGGTTAGCGCACCGGGGGGGAGTGAGGTCGCCAGGTACAGTTGTGCGGGCGGGGAGGTGGTCAGCGGCGCAGATGTACTGCTGGCGGGGGCAGATGGGGTGTGGTGCCGGAGGGGGGCTGGTTTCGTGATCTGGCGTTATTCTTGCATCAGAAGATGCAGCGTGTGTCGTCGTACCAGCGCAGGCGCAAATGTAACTTATGGAGCGCCGAAATCACCGAAATTACTGGACATCTGGTCAAGAAGCGACAACATTATCAGCCATTCGACGGGCCTGCCGCCAGTGAGGATGGTCTCTCAGGCACGGAGGGTGCCGGAATGACGGTTGCAGCGTAGCTTCAATGTACGGTAGGTGCTTTCGATGCCCGGGCCTGTATAGCTGTGGTTGCGGGCAGTGGCGTTCGGATGTCGTCATCTTGACGTGAACGGGCCGATATGCCATACGAGTCGCTATTTTAGTGTGATGTGCTGCTGGACCGCTTTGATACTGCTGATTGGCTGATGGTGCCAGCGAAGAGATTGAGGGAAGTATGTCGGATGCAAATCTCGAGATTCGGGCGGCCGAGGTGGTCGCCAAAGAGCAGCAGGGACGACGCCGTGCACTGCGGCCGGTTGGCGATCAGGCGGGCGGAACCATTGAGGTTGCTCCCACCATTCGAGCGCTGACTCCCTATGAGGCGGTGAGCAGTCAGGCAGCCATCGAGGCGAGCCCGGACCATCACACCAGCTTCAAGCTCGACTGGAATGAGTGCACCATCGAGCCCAGTCCGCGTGTCAACGAAGCGATTGCAGACTACCTGCAGCAGGGGCGGGGGCTAAACTGGTATCCGCGGCTGGGCAGCAAAGAGCTGATCGAAGCGCTGATAGATTATACGGGAGTGGCCAGGGATCACCTGCTGGTGACCAATGGCAGCGACGACGCGCTGCGGTTGATCTGTTCTACGTTTCTGGACACCGACGACCCGGTGGTCATCCCAGTGCCCACATACAATCACTTCATGGTCTTCGCGCAATCGCGGGGAGCGGACGTGATCACCACCCGGGGAGAGACGGCGTTCAGCAAGAATCTGGAGGGCATCGAGCAGGCGATGAGCAGCCAGACCAGGCTGCTGTATCTGGTCAGCCCCAACAATCCCACCGGAGTGGTCTACGAGCCGGAGGTCGTCGCGGATCTGTGCCGACGCTATCCGGAAACCCTGATCGTGTTGGACGAGGCGTATTTTGAGTTCAGCCAGGTCACGGGTGTCGAGCTGGTCGAAGAGTTTTCGAATCTGATGGTCACCCGCACGTTCTCGAAGGCCTTCGGGCTTGCGGGGCTTCGGGTGGGTTATCTTGCGGCATCTCCCGAGCTGTTGGACGGGGTGCGCCGTATCTACAACCCCAAAAGTGTCAATACGCTGGGGCAGGTCGGTGCGGTCGCGGCGCTGGAGGACCTGGAGTACCTGGAGTCGTTTCTCGATGAAGTGAACGCCTCCAAGAAGATACTGCGCGAGTTTTTCGACAACTGCGATGTGGATGCGCGCATCACGTCTGCGAATTTCGTGGTGGTGCGCATGCCCGATGTCGACTCGGCACTGGACGAGCTGGAGCAGCGCGGGGTGTACGTGCGCGATCGGTCCAGCTATCCGGGCCTGGAGGGATGTCTGCGCATGACCGTGGGAACCACGGAGCAGACAGAACGGCTTCTCGACCGGGTCGGTGATATTTTCCGCTCCCGGTAACAGTGTTTCACACCGTTGGGGGATGGATGTCGATGGGCTCAAGCCCCAGCGTTTGTGTATCTACATCGATGGAGGGAGGTTTGGTTACGGAGACCACCATGTTGTCGGGGGTCAGCCAGCGGTCGATGAGCCGGCGCACATCATCGGTGGTGACCTGCTGGAGATGGTCGGCGTATTCGAGGGTTCGTTGGTAGCCGAGTCCGTACAACTCGTTGAGGGCAAATTGCATGGCCCGCGACGAGTTTTTCTGAAGACCGATGTCGTGGTTTCCGATCAGATAGCGGCGGGCACGGCTTAGATCCTCGTCGCTGACAGCGCCGTTGTGCAACTGATCGATCTGGGCGCGGATGCCGTCGATGGCACGCTCGATCTTTTCGGGGCTGGTGCCGATCTGGATGGTGAAGCTAGAGGCGTCGAGCCCGACGATTTTGCGGGCGTAGACGCTGTAGGCGAGGCTCTGGCGGTCGCGAAGTTCGTAAAACAGCCGGCCTCCCTGCCCGGAGAGTACCGCGTAGAGTAGGTCGAGCGCATAGACGTCGTCGTCGCTGATCAGCGGGGCGGGCAGGCCGACGATGATGTGTGCCTGCTCCTTTTCGAGATCGCCGACGACGATGGATGGGCGTTGTACCGGCTGGAATGGGGGGACTTCCGGTGTGTTGCGGGCGATATCACCGGGGGTGCGAAATGCCTCCTCGATACGGTGAGCGACCCGATCGGCAGCGACGTCGCCGACGACGGCGATGGTCATGTCGCGGGGGTCACGCCGCTGCTGAAGGACGCTTTTGGCGTCATCGATGTCTACGGCGTCGACCGTCGATTCGGTGCCCAGCAGGGGAAGAGAGTAGGGATGGTCGCCGAAGAAGGCCCGGGTAAACTGGTCGTGGTTGACCGCCGCGAGCTTGTCGCGGCGGGCTGACAGGGTTCGAAGCTGCAGCCGGCGCTGTCGTTCGAATTCGTCGGCGGGCACGTCGGCGTTGAGCATGCAATCGGCGAAGACGTCGAAACAGGGGTCGAAAAAGCGGGTCAGCCCGGTCATGGCCAGCCCGAAGGAATTGCGTCCGGACAGCCCGTCGATGGAAGCGGCCATCGACTCGATCTCATCGGCGATGTCGACGGCGGTTCTTGAAGGGGTGCCCCGGGTGATGACACGGGAGAGCAGTTTGTGCATCCCGGCGATTTCGTCGTGTTCAAATCGGGTTCCACCCTCGCTGACAGCCCGAATCGAGAAGGTCTGTACCGAGTCGTTTCGCTGCACCAGCAGAGTGGGCCCGTCGTCGATATCAATGCGCGTGACCGTTTGCTTCGGCGAGACAGCGGAGGCGCTTTGTTCGTCGTCGGGCTCGGCGGTGTCGAACGCCTGGTGTGCAGCATCACGCAAATCATCGTCGCTGACCGGCTCTTCGTCGGGACCGAGGTGTACCAGGGTGGCGTTGTCGACGGTCAGATAACGTCGGGCAACCCGACGGATATCTGCCGGTTCGACGGCGCGAAGCGCATCGTAGTAGTCCTGTTCGAAGCCGGGATCGCCGGCGACCATCAGAAAGTGGCCCAGCTTCATCGCCATGCCTTCGACGGTCTGTTTCCCGTAGATCTGTTGGCTTTCGACCAGAGTGCGAGCGCGGTCGAGTTGACGGGAGGTGACGTCGGTGTTGCAAAACCGGACCGTCTCTTCGAGGAGGCGCCGGGCGACGGCATCGGGCCGCGTCTGATCGCGATCGTCGTTCTGGAAGTCGGCACCGACGACGAGCAGTCCCGGCTCCCGTGGGGTATACGCGGAGGTAAATACCCGGTGCACCAGCTCGTCGCGTCGTTTCAGCGTGCGCTGCAGGTGCGCGGCGTCGCCGTAGCCGAGGATGACGCTGAGAAGATCGATAGCCGGGATGTCGTCGTGGCGCACCTCGGGGATGTGGAAACCGACGCGCAGGTGATTCTGGCGAATGCTGCGGGTGTCGGTGGCGACGCGAAGCTGCTCTTGCGGAGGTTCCTGTGGGCGTTGCACGGAGGTGTAGTCGGAGCCGTCGAAATCACCGAAGTAGTCATCGATGCGCCGGCGTGCATCGTCGACGTCGAAGTCTCCGGCGAGGATGAGCGCCATGTTCTGGGGCACGTAGTGCTTGTGGTAAAACTGCACCACATCGTCGCGCCGAAAGGAGTCAACCGACTCGGCGGTGCCGATCACCGGCAACCGGTAGGGGTGGGCGGTAAAGGCGGTCTCAAACAGCAGCCGCGAGACCATCCGGGCAGGGTTGTCTTCGCCGCGTTTGATCTCTTCCTGGATTACCTCCAGCTCCCGCTGAAGCTCGTCGGCCTCGAACGAGGAGTGGCGCACGGCATCGGAGAGAATATCCAGGGCGCTGTCGAAGAACCGGCTCGAAAGCACGACGTAGTAACAGGTCTGATCGAAGGAGGTGAACGCGTTGATGCGTCCGCCGGCGGACTCGACATCGCGGGCAATTTCGCCGACGCCGCGGTGGTCAGTGCCCTTAAACAGCATGTGCTCGTGCACGTGAGCCAAACCCGCTTCCTCGGGGGTTTCGTCGGCGCTTCCGACACCGACCCACACGTTGCAGGCGATCACGGGAGCGGTGGCCATGGGCTGGAGGATGACGTCGAGGCCGTTGTCGAGCTGGTATTCGATGCGTTCCACGTGGACTCCTGAGCAGGGGGAAAACAGGAAGAAGAAGTTGTAACCACCAGAGAGGGAGATGGCAATCGAGGCCGTACTCGACCTCGACCTCGAATCTCGACCTCGAATCTCGACCTCGAATCTCGACCTCGAATCTCGACCTCGAATCTCGACCTCGAATCTCG
>SKMT01000345.1 GCA_007120915.1 Myxococcales bacterium
ATCTGGGCGATGCACTCTCCGAGGTTACCGGCGTGTACGTGCAGCGCAGCTCGTCGCGGGGCCAGCCGTCTCACCCCACCATCCGGGGGGGCAACTCCCGGCAGCTTTCGGTACATCTGGACGGGTTGCGTCTGAGCAGCCCCGTCGGCCCCGGCTTCGACGCCGGCACTATGATGACCGAGGGGTTCGATTCGGTGGACGTGTACCGCGGCACCACCGCTGTCACCCACGGCGGCGGTGCGGTCACCGGGGCGGTGCAACTGAACCCGGCCACCGCCGAAGAGGATCAACTGGAGCTGATGGGCCGCACCCGCGCCGGCAGCTTCGCGACCTGGGGCGGCGAAGCGGCCGCCGGGGTCGCCGACGACACCGCCGGGGTGCGCCTGCACGCCGGCGTCGACCAGTCCCGCGGTGACTTCGACTTCGTCGACGAGCAGGGAAGCACCCATCGACGTCTCAACAACGACCACCGCCGCATCGACCTGGGCGCCACGGGCCACGTCGAAGGCGACGACCATCAGCTTCGCGCCACCGCCATGTTCCAGTCCGGCGACGCCGGCAGCGCCGGCCCCTCGGAGTTCCAGCAGGCATTCGGCTCCGCTCGCACCGAAGACCACAGCGGGCTGGTCACCTCCCGGTGGCGGGGACGAAACCTCATCGACGAGCCGGATCTGGTCGTCGACGCCCACGCCTCCGCCGGGGCGATGCAGCGAGATCACCGCTATCGCAACGACGACAGCCCACTGACGGGGGTGAGCTTCGACAGCCGCTCCACCACTCGAAGTGTCGGCGCATCGGGCGGGGCCACCGCGCTGATCGGCGACGGTCATCTGGCGCGGATGAACCTGGAAGCCCGCCACGAAGCGCATGTGGGCGCTACCGACTCCGGTGTCACCGACAGCAGCCTCCACGCCAGCCGCCAGACCGTCGCCGCCACCCTGTCCGACGAGTGGCTCCTCGCCGACGAGTCGGTCAGCCTGCTGGGGGCGGTGCACGCCGAGTACAGCACCGGGCAGACCGACCACCTCGAACCCTTTCTTCCCGCCATCGGCGCCGTCTGGCGGGCCCATCGTCGAGTCGAGCTTCGCGCGAATCTGGCTCGAACCTTTCGGGCCCCTCACTTCGACGAGATGTACCTGAACACCGAACACCTCCGCGGCAACCCGGATCTGCAGCCCGAGCGCGCCCGCACCGCCGACGCAGCAGTGCTGATCGGCGCCGACGACGACCCCCTCGCCGTTCAGGCGGCGTTGTTTGATCACGCCATCGACTCCACCATCCTCTTCGTCCCGGTGACGGCGCATCTTTTCGAGGCCCGCTCCCTTCAGGCAGCCACCGCCCGGGGCGCGGAGTTGGCAGCGCGCGCAGAGATTGCACAGCGGTTTCAGCTTCGCGCAGGCTACACCTACACCCGGGCCAGGCTCGACGACGAAGGCACTGATGCCCCGCAGCTACCGGGCCAGCCGCGACATCGAATCGCCATGGAGTCGACCCTCGACGTCGGTGACCTGCCGGGGGTGTCGGGCATCAAAAAGCTGCATATTCTGCCCTCTGTGCACTACCGAAGCGGTCTGAATTTTGATTACTACGGTCATCTAGGTGACGATTCAGCGCTCAGGATCGACCTGGGCGCCACCGCCGGGATCAACGAACACGTTCGCGTGGCCGTGCAGGCGCACAACCTGCTTGATGACCGCAGCGCGCGCGACAGTCTGCAGCGGCCCCTGCCGGGTCGAGCGTTCTTCACGGCAGTGGAATTTACCACCGAGAGGTAACCGCCGAGGTGTAGAGAAGACCGGGATGAACCGCAGAGGCGCAAAGGACGCAGAGAAAACCAAGAACTGAGAAGTTTCGTGTCCCACCGCCGGCGGTTACTTCTCAGTTCTCGGATTTCGGATTCACTTCTATTTTAGCTTCCACTTTTGTCGGATGGTGTTCGGGCAATGAAGTTCCGTGTCCCACCGCTGGCGGTTACTTCTCAGTTCTCGGATTTCGGATTCACTTCTATTTTAGCTTCCACTTTTGTCGGATGGTGTTCGGGCAAACTCCGGAGGTAGCGCGAGAATTCAATGACAGAAGTAGAAGTAAAACTGAAAGTGAATCCGAAATCCGAGATCTGTGAAGTTTCCCCTTTCGGGTCAGCCTGGCGTCCCGGGCAACGATGAAACCCAGGCAACGACCAGGCCCGGGCACGGACGCGACATCACGAGAAAACACGGAGCCACCATTGCTCAACCCATCAAAACATCACGCACTGTGCATCGCCGCTTCGTTGCTCGTTGCCTGCGGCGACCCGCCGGACGACGACGAACCGCCCGTGGAGACCGACACCGAGCAGGTCTGCGACGACGGCGCACCGGCCTATGAGTTGAGCGTGGATCGCCATGTCACACAGACGGGGCCGACGGGCAACGACATCGCCGCCGACGACGAGGCGCTGTTTGTCGTGGAAAGCGACGGCAACACGGTCAGCCGCTTCGATCTAACCGACGACAGGATGGACCAGGGGTTCGTGACCGTCGGCGCCGAGCGCAATCCATACAGCGTCGACGTCGACGGCGACGAGATCTGGGTGACCAACCTGCTCGCCGAAACGGTCACCGTCGCCGACGCTGACGACGGGGAGATCATCGACGAGCTCGACGATGAGCTGTACGGCCCCTCCTCCATCGCTCTGAGCGACGATTACGCCTACGTGGGCAACGTGGAGTTTCTGGGCGTCGACGAGGGCTATGGCCCCGGCAGCATCACCGTGATCGACCGCGCCAGTCGCGAGGTGGCCAGCCGGTTTGAAACGGCGTTTCAGAATCCGCACTTCATCACCATCGAAGAACTGGACGGCCAAAAGGTTCTGCTCGTCAGCGGTTCCGGTGAGGTCATCTGGGACGGCGAGCGCACCAACGTGGAGTCCGAAGGTGGGCTTGAATGGCTCGACGTACACGACGATCCCGTCGAGCCGGACTCCCACGCCTTTGCGATCGACCAGCAACAGCTTCAGACCGTCGGCGCCCCATCCCGCGCCCACCCCAGCCCCGACGAAAGCGCGTTGTACTTCGTCAGCGGCATCGCCCCCGTGCTGTTTGTCTTCGACGTCGACGAGATGCAGTGGCGCCACGACGCCACGGACCCCATCGAGTTATACGAAGCCAACGGCGATACCACCCACCGCGCTTCGATGGGCCCCGACGGGCTTTTGTGGATCACCGCCTACAACGAAGATCAACTCCATCTGCTCGACACCGCCTGTGACGAACCGGTGGTCGACCCCGTCGATCTGGGCGAGCACGGCGACATGCTCGAAGGCGCCCAGGCCATCGAGGTCGTCGAACGTGGCGAGACCATTGAAGGGTTCTATCTTCTCAGCGCCGCCGGTTCGATGGGGTCGGTGCAGTTGCGCCGGCACTGAATCCAACGTTACAACGCCACGACGTTCCCACTCTCCAACTCTCCGACACCAGGAGCTTTTCGATGACCGAAGAAAAAAACGACGACGAATTCCGCGACCCCGAACTTGCGATCAACCGCGTGTACACCGGCCGCGGCGACACCGGAAAGACCAACCTTGTCGGCGGCCAGAAGGTCGAGAAAAGCGATCTTCGCATCGAAGCCTACGGCACGGTAGACGAACTGAACGCCATCGTCGGCGCCGCCCGCCAGACCATCGCCGAACGCCACAGCGACGACGAACAGTTCCAGCGGCTCTCCGAGCAGCTTCTGCATCTGCAACATCAGTTGTTCAACCTGGGCAGCATTCTCGCCACCCTCCCCCAGGATGTGGGCGAACAGATGCCCCGGGTCACCGACGACGACGTCGAAGAGCTCGAAGCGTTGATCGACGAGTACAACGAAGACTGCCCCGAACTTCGCTCCTTCGTTCTGCCCGGGGGAACCCGTCTGAACGTGGAGATGCACCTTGCGCGCACCATCTGCCGGCGTGCCGAACGAAAGGTCGTCGCGCTGACTCAGACCGAAGAGGTCGACAGCCGTGCTGTCGCTTTCTTGAACCGGCTGTCCGACGCCTTTTTCGTCTGGAGCCGATGGGCCACCTTCGCCGCCGACGTCGACGAAGTCCTGTGGGACCCCAACGCCTGATGCAGTGACCTAAAACCCGACATTGACTCCGAACGTCAGCCCCCCGGCGGTGTGCATCGCCGGTTCCATGTCGGTGATGTAGGTGGTCAGCCTGGGCCGCACGTAGATCGCCGTACGCTCCATGCCTCCCGTAAACTGAAGATCCGCATCGGCGGTGATGATCGTCACGTCTCGATCGGCGTCCATATCCATGCCCGCCACCGCCCGCCCCACCCCCAGCGCCACGTCGTACTGCACCTCGGGGTTGGTGCGGCCGATGGCAAAAAATCCACCGGCGCCGATGACCAGCGGATCTTGATAGGCCCCCACCGCGCCCTGCTCGACATCCCGGCGCAGCTCAAACAACGCAATATCGGCGGTACCAAAAAATCCCACCGCCGCCTCCCAGGACCGATCCCACACCTCATAGTCCCCAGGGGGCACCAGCAAGAACCGATAGCCAATCCGCCCATGCCCAATTTCCCAGTGGCTCGGATCCAGCCCCGAGTTCATCATCTCCAAAAAGGGCTCGGCACGGGGATTATCCATCGCCATGACCCGCCAGAACAGGATCACACCGTCGACCACTGCCATCACCCCCGGCAGCCGAAAATCGACGTAATACTCCCCCGTCTTGCTGCGGACTCCGAAGTCGAAATAGCGCATCGCCGACGCCTCCTCCACGTCGAACAGCGCGTTGAACAACAACCCGAACCTCAGCCCCAACCCATCGTGCACCATCGGCGTCTCTTCGGCCGCCGGCGCTTCTGCTGCCGGTTCACCGCCGCCGCCGTCATAAGCAGTCGCCGGGGCCCAAAAGCCCATCAGCACCACCGTAGCGGCAATCGCTGCCAGAAGATGTCGGGGCAAATGGAAGGGTTTTCCTCTGCGTGCTTTGCGTCTCTGCGGTTCCAACTTGCTTTTCCTCTCAACCTCCGCGGTTCATCGTAGCGCCGACGGCGGGCAGGTAGGCCTCGTGCAGATAATCAAGCATCATCCGCCGCGCGTTGTACCGCCAGCCCAGGCTCAACAGCGCCCACTTCATCCTCTCGATCCAGCGGCGTCGAAGCCCGTCGTCGTCGAGGTGATAATACAGCGGAATGACCTGCGTTTCGAACACCCGGTACAACCCGCGCAGATCCAACTCATCCTGGCGTAAGGTGTCGTTGAGCTCGCGGCCGTCGCCGATGGCGAACCCATTGGCACCGTCGTAGCCCTCGGCATACCATCCATCGAGCACCGAGCAGTTGAGCACTCCGTTGTACACCGCCTTCTGCCCGCTGGTCCCGCAGGCTTCCTGGGGCCGGCGCGGGTTGTTCAGCCACAGATCCACTCCCTGGAGAAGATAGCGGGCGATGTTCAGGTCGTAATCGGCCAAAAACACCACGCGCCCGGCGAAGTCGGGGTCGGTGGTCTTCTCGACGATGCGCCGCAGCAGTTGTTGGCCCGGTTCGTCGGCGGGGTGGGCTTTGCCGGCGTAGATGATCTGAATCGGCCGGTCGGCATCGTTGACCATCCGGCGGAACCGGTCGATGTCGCGCATAATCAGGTCGGCGCGCTTGTAGGTGGCAAACCGCCGGGCAAACCCGACGGTCAGAATGTCCTGGCGCATCCCGCTTCCCGGCACCACCTGACCGTCTCCATCGCCGGAGGGGGCGGTCTGCTGTTGGACCCGGCGGTCGACGAAATCGAGCAGCCTGGCCTTCAGTCCCTGGTGGATCTCCCACAGCTCTCCCGGATCGATGTCGGCGACGCCCTCCCAGGTCTCGGGGTGCTCGATCTGCTGCATCCAGCCCACGCCCAGATGCCGGTCAAAAAGCGCTTTCATCTGCGGGGCGAGAAACGACGAGACGTGGATTCCGTTGGTCACATGCCCGATGGGCACCTCCGACTGGCGCCGGTTGGGCCACAGCCCACGCCACATCCTGCGGCTGACCCGCCCGTGAATGTGGCTGACCCCGTTTCGAAAGTCGCTCATCTTCATCGCCAACACGGTCATACAAAACGGCTCGTCCGGATCATCCATATCGACCCGGCCCAGCCCGTGGAACCGGCGAAGGTCAAGGCCCAGCCGCTCTCGAAGCCCCCCCAGAGCGCGGTCGATCATCTCCGGGCGAAACCGGTCGTGCCCCGCCTCCACCGGCGTGTGGGTGGTGAACACCGTCTTTTTGGCCACCCGATTTTTCGCCTCCTCGAAGGGGATCTGTTCGGTCTCCATCAGGCGCGCACAAAGCTGCAGCGTCGCAAAGGCGCTGTGCCCCTCGTTGAGGTGAAACACTCCGGGGCGCAGTTCGAGCCGTTCCAGCAGCTTGACCCCGCCCACCCCCAACAAGACCTCCTGGCGGATGCGGGTCTGCTGGTCACCGCCGTAAAGCTGGGTGGTCAACTGCCGGTCGGCCGGCGGGTTGGCGTCGATGTCGCAGTCCAACAACAACAGCGTCGAGCGGCCTACCTGTGCCTGCCACACATGCATCGCCACGCTGCGATCTTCGATGGGCACCTCGATGACCATCGGCGAGCCGTCGTCACCGACGCGCTTGCGAATCGACAGCGCGTCCACGTCAGTGCGCCCGTAAAACTCAAGCTGGTTGCCCTCGTCGTCGATCCCCTGCTCGAAGTAGCCCTCGGCATAAAACAGCCCCACGCCCACCAGCGGAACCCCCAGATCGCTGGCGGCTTTGAGGTGATCGCCGGCCAGCACCCCCAGCCCCCCCGAGTAGATCGGCAGCGATTCGTGCAGCCCGAACTCGGCGCAGAAATACACCACCGGCGCCCGGTGAAGGGGCCCGGCCGCCATGTTGGTGCGGGGTCCGGCGGCGCCGACGTAGTTTCGCATCCGGCGCACCGCCTGGCGGATGCGGCTTGCCAACGGTCCCACCCCCACGCGTTCGGCGAGCTGCTCGTCGTCGATGCGCTGCAGGAAGGCCACCGGATTCTGTTTGGTCTCACGCCACAGCCCGGGGTCGACAGACTCGAAGATCTGCCAGACTTCGGGGTGCCAGCACCACCACATATTTCGGGTCAATTCATGGAGAGATTCGGTGACGGTCGGTCGGTTTGCCATCAATCATTCCAGAGGTTCGGGTCGTAAATAGCTGGTCGCAAATCGCAAGCAGTCCACCATTTGCTCTGCTCCCTACATCGTCAACCTCGAACTTCCTCGCCCTGGCCCCTCATCGCGGCGCGCTTCGCTGCTGGCGGGCAAAAAGATATCAAAGCAGGTCCCCTCTCCCTCCCGGGAGTCGACCCGGATGTAGCCCTTGTCCTCCTCGACGATCCCGTAGACGGTGGTCAGCCCCAGCCCCGTACCCTCCTGGCCCTTGGTGGTGAAATAGGGCTCGAAGACCTGGGGGAGAAGTTTCGAGGAGATCCCATGGCCGGTGTCGCAGACCCGAATGCGGGTGTACTCGCCGTCGCCCAGCGACGCGGCTCCCGGCACATCCTCGTCGGCGCCTGTCACGGACATCGTCTCGATGCTGATCGTGCCGCCGTCCTCGATCGCATCGCGGGCGTTGAGCACCAGATTCATCAGCAACTGATGCATCCGCCCCTCGTCGGTGACCACCTGCGGCTGGTTGTCCGACAGATGCAGTTCCAACTGGATGTTTGCCGGTAACACACGCTTGAACATCGACTGGATGTCTTCGAGGAATCCATTGATGTCGATGCGCTCGACCATCGATGATTCGCGCCGGCCGAACTCGAGCAACTGCTGGGTCAGTTGCTTGCCCCGTTCGACGCTGGTGCGAATCTTGTCGATGCCCTCCGCGATCATCACATCGTCTTCGGGGTGCACCTCCAGCAGGCTGACGAAGGTGGCGACCACGGTGAGCACGTTGTTGAAGTCGTGGGCGATGCTTCCGGCGAGCAGTCCCAACGCGCTCATTCGCTCGGTGTGGCGCAACTGCTCTTCGAGCCGACGCCGCTCGGTGATGTCGACCACCAGCATCAGGATGGTGTCGCGCTCCTCGGCGGCCGGGTTCGGATGCAGCATTCGCACCGGATAGCCCCACACTCTGGTGCCATCCTTGCAGATATAGCTCGTCTCCAGCTCCAGGTACTTGCGGTCACCGTTGTACAGCTCTTCGAGCCCCCTCTCGAGCTTTCGACGGTCGTAGAACTCGGTGAACGCCAGGATCGGCTCGCCCACCAGCTCCTCGCTGCTGTAGCCCAGGTAGTTACAGAAGGCGGAGTTGACGAAGAGTATCTCCTGGTCCGGCGTCAACACTGTGGCGCCGATGGGCAACTCTTCGAAGAGACGACGAAATTCGTCACGCACGGTGGTTCCTCGGTGTCAGTTCTCGATTGGAATCGGGCACAGTTGTATGCGCCAAATCTAAACACCGATTCCCTGCCACTCATGGTGGACTGGCACGAGATTCATGACGGGATACGGATGCCTCCACCGCCTCATACAGATCGTCGGCGGCCACCGGTTTGGGAAGATAGTCGTCCATCCCCGCCTGAAGCACCTTTTCGCGATCTCCGCTCATCGCATGGGCGGTCAGGGCGATGATCGGCACCCGTTGGCCCGTCTCTTCTTCGCGCTGGCGAATCTGGTGGGTCGCCTCATAGCCGTCGACCTGTGGCATCTGCACGTCCATCAGCACCACGTCAATCTCTTCATTCTCGAAGCGCCGACGTACCGCCTCTCGCCCGTTTTCGGCCAGAATGACACGGTGATTTCGCTTCTCCAGCAACCCCCTGGTCACCCGCTGGTTGACCGGATTGTCCTCCGCAAGAAGTACGGTCAACCCCTCTGAAAGCGTTTAGTCTTCCG
>SKMT01000367.1 GCA_007120915.1 Myxococcales bacterium
CAGAATCACCTCGTCGGCGTCGGTTATCGCCCGTGTGGCATCGACCAGCCGATCCAGAAGCGCTTCAGGACGATCCGCTTCCAGCAGCAGTCGTGAAAACTTGTATAGCTTTCGAACGCCTTCAATCTCGTCGGAACCATTCACCATCCCATCGCTCCACCCGTTTCATGTCATCTTCAGCATTGGCAGCCGGGCTACACCTTGTCTACCATCTTGCCCGTTCTTCACTCGCTGCGCAACGGTGCCGCCCGCTTTACTGACCTGCCTTCAGCCCGGGAACGATCTCGATGCCCCCAACACCACTGGAATCTGCTCGCCTTGTTGACGACTCGAAGCGCTTCGAACAGCTTCGAACACTGCTGTGCAAACACCGGCTTCTACCACTATTACCGCTGATCTACGTCGCCTGGGCGAACGGTGAGCTCATCGACGAAGAGCTGCAGACACTCCGGGAGATCGCTGATCGCCAGCCCTGGTTGGACGAAGAGGCACTGCAGATTTTGCAACACTGGCTCGATCCCGATGATCCACCGGAGCCGATGGAACTCCAGGGGCTGCTACAGGTGATCAAGGAAGCCGGCGACGCCCTGGGGGAACCGGAGCGGTTGTCGCTGGCCGAGCTCGGTGTGCAGATGGGCCAGTATTATCGGCGCGAGACCGATGACGACGCCGAACGCAACGTGCTCAGTTCCGATGAGGTGGAAGCAGCGATGCAAGATCTCGAAGAGTCGCTGGGGCTGGTCGGCACCGAAGCGGCCCGTCAGTTGCGCGACACCGTCGCCGCGCCGGCGCCCCCCGAGCCGGAGGTGCCGTCGGGTGCACCGACGTTCGACCCGCAACAGATGAAGCAGATTCTCGACGGCACCCATCACGACCTTCGCGACCGGGTGCGCACCCTGCTTGCGAGCGACGATTTTGAGTTCGTCTACGATCTTCCGCTCTCGGACTACCGCGATCAGGTGCTGCAATGGCTCGAAACGTTGGCCGACCAGGGCTTCGGAACACTCTGCTTTCCCGAACCCGACGAGTCGGGTCACCGGGATCTGGGAGAGTTTCTGGCGCTGTTTGAGACGCTGGGGCTCTTCGATCTGAGCCTGCTGGTCAAATTCGGCGTCCAGTTCGGGCTGTTCGGCGGCAGCATCATGTTCCTCGGCACCGAGAAACACCATCAAACCTACCTGGACCGCGTCGCCTCGCTCGATCTGCTGGGCTGCTACGCGATGACGGAGATGGGTCACGGATCGAATGTGCGCCAACTCGGCACCGTCGCCCGCTATGACGACGACGCCGATGAATTCGTCATCCACACCCCAACCGAGTCGGCGCGCAAGGAGTGGATCGGCGGTGCCGGGGAACACGCCACAATGGCCACCGTCTACGCCCAGCTTCACATCGGCGACGAACACTACGGGGTGCACGCATTCCTGGTGCCGATTCGCGACGACGACGGCGAGGTACTCCCCGGTGTACGCATCGAAGATCAGGGCCCAAAGATGGGGCTGAATGGCGTGGACAACGGGCGCATCTGGTTCGATCACGTACGCATCCCCCGCCACAACCTGCTCGACCGCTACGGCGGGGTGTACGAAGACGGCACCTATCACAGCTCCACCCCCAGCGCGGACCGGCGGTTTTTCACCATGCTCGGCACTCTGGTCGCCGGCCGGCTCGGTATCAGTGCCGCCGGCATCACCGCCGCGAAGACGGCGCTGGCCATCGCCACCCGCTACTCCCACCGGCGCCGCCAGTTCGGCCCCGCCGGCCAGCCGGAGATCCCGATTCTGGACTACCGGATGCACCAGCGGGCGCTGCTTCCGAAGATCGCCGGCTGCTATGCGCTGACCTTCGGGCTGCACGAGGTGATGCACCGCTACAACGACCCCGAAGACGAGGACCGGCGCCGAACCGAGGCGCTGGCAGCGGGGCTGAAGGCATACAGCAGTTGGTTTGCCATCGACGCCGTCCAGACTGCCCGCGAGGGCTGCGGCGGACAGGGCTACCTGACGCTGAACCGGCTTCCCTCGCTTCGCACCGACGTCGATGTCTTCGCGACCTTCGAAGGAGCAAACGTGGTGATGATGCAGCAGGTCGCGAGAGGCTGTCTGTCCGACTTTCACGGGGAGGTGGGCGACGGCAACATCTTCACCCTCGCCCGGATGATCGCCCGCCAGTCCACGCGCACGCTCACCGAGGCCAACCCCGTGGCCTCCCGCAACACCGACACCGCGCACCTTCTGTCCACGGAGTTTCAGCTCAACGCGCTCAGCTACCGGCGCCACAACCTGCTGGTGTCACTGGCCCGCCGGCTCAAACGCCGCATCGACGAGGGGATGGACTCCTTTCTGGCCTTCAACGACTGCCAGGATCACGCTGTCGCCCTGGCAAATGCCGACATCGAGCATTTTCTGCTGCAGTCGTTCATCGACGCGGAGCAACGCTGCAACGACGACGAGCTGCGAGAGACGCTGCAACTTCTCAGAAATCTGTTCGCTCTGTACCGGATCGAACAAGACGGGGCCTGGTTTATGGAAAACAACTACCTGCAGACCCCGAAGTTCCGGGCGATCCGCGACCAGGTCAACGCACTGTGCGAGACCGCCCGCGACCAGGCGATCCCGATGGTCGACGCCTTCGGCATCCCCGACGAATGCCTGTCAGCGCCGATCGCGTTTGCCGATGACAAGGCGCCGGCAGACTCGCGCCGACAGTTCGCCCGCGGCGCCGTCGGCGAAGAGTCTTGAGTCGTGAGTCGTGGGGCTTGGTTCGTGAGGTCCTGGTTCATCGGCCACAGTAGGCCAGTCGAAGCTCCCCATAAATCTTAGTTCGCCGTAGTTCAGGCGCCTCTAATAGATGGCGGTCGTGTAGACTCGAAGGTCACGAGGTCGTGAGGTCCTGGTTCATCGGCCACAGTAGGCCAGTCGAAGCTCCCCATAAATCTTAGTTCGCCGTAGTTCAGGCGCCTCTAATAGATGGCGGTTGTGCCACCTCGAAGGCCATGGGCTGACCGATCACGGACGTCGCAACAATCGCTCCAACAGCTCGTCGTACTCGCCGTACTCCGTCTGACACGGAGGTCCCTCGGCATGCGCGAACCGCCGCTTCGGCCCCAGCTGCACAATCGTGGACGACCGGGTGCCGTAGTTGCGCTGCGGAAGATGCACACAGGTCGACTCCAGAGGCTCCCCCTCGCAGTGCTGGCGCATCCAGCCCACCAGCTTCGCTGCCGTCTCGTCGGTCCACCCCTCCAGCTTATCGACCCGTTGCTGCAATTCGTTCAGCCGGCGTGACTCCCCGGCGCCGAAGCTGCGCTCCGTGAAGACGTGAATGCCACTGTCCAAGCGCTTCGAGCGCAGCCGCTGGGTGTCATTCCAGACTACGAAACCATCTTCTTCGTCAGCCACCAGCAGGTGAAACCCGTTGTGGCGTCCCGGGTCCATCTCACGAAGCATCTGCACCGCCTCGGCTGCACCGTCGAACTGCAAGGCGTCGAACACCACCAGCCCCCGGCTGCGGTGATGGTCCATGGAGGTGAGCCCGAACCGGTTTGTCAGCGCGGCGAACACCCCGCGTTCGTTCAGCCCCAGCCAACTGCCGCCGGCCTCAAGGTCTCGCGGCGCCAGAATCCGCATCCCCTCCCGCCGCATCAACTCAGGAGGGGCGGACGGCCGGTCCAGCATCTCGTCGCGGTTAAACACCACGAACAGTCCCGGCTGCTCCCCCGGCGCTACGGCTGTGATGAATGTGCACATTCTGTTACCATCCCCGGCGACGACATTGACGGCCTTATCTAATACGATGTCAGCAACCGTGGGAACAACCCACCGGCCCGCAGTGTTTCTTGCACAGTTCAACACACTGGATTCAGTGTCCGCTCAAGCCCGGCGATTGGCGAACTGCCCGATACCACAGGGCAGCCGACGATCACGATCACCGGGCCTCGTTTTTGATGTACCCTCCGGGAGAGACAATGCCCAAGATCATCTGTTCGAAATGCAAGGCCATCGAAGAGGTCGACGAGCAACGTGCCGCAGCAGAGTCCGTTCTCTGCTCGGAGTGTCGCGCCGTCGATGCGCCGACGGGTGATTCCCGCCAACAACGCAAGAGAAAGTCGGTGCCGAGAAAAGAACACGGCACCCGGGTGATGCTGCCGATCACCTGTGCGGAGTGCGGTGAGCCGGACACCCTCGATTACGTGCCGAAGGGCGCCGATCTCGACGAAGTACTCTGCAGCGAGTGCGCCCGCGAGCAGTTCGGTACCGACTCCGCCTGGGCGCGTATCGAGCAGACCAAGAAGCGCGAAAGCGGCGACGAGGAGTGGGAGTTTGAATGCGACGAGTGCGGACGCACCGACTATCTGCCGTTTGAGCCGCGAGAAGACCGCCACTACGAATGCAACCTCTGCCGACTCGACCACGACACCCCGTCACCGGAGAGGCTGAAGGGACGCAAGAAGGCCGCCGGCGGTGTCTTTATCCGTCGCAACCGAGACGACGACTGACGTCTGACATATTGACAACCCGATGGGGCGAATCGTAGACGGGAACGCTGCATCGGCACCGCCTGGTGCGTGCCACGGCGCACAACACCGAAACCTCTGGAACCGGAACAAACTGACATGTCGTCACCACAAGCGATTCTCAAACGTATCGATGACGCCTCTTCGCTCGACGAAGAGAAGCTGTTCAACAACATCGTCTCTGCGGCCTACGTCGACACCGAAGACGACGCCCTGGTGTTCGATCTGGGCGATGAACGCCGCGCGCTCGTCGGGACCGACGAGTTCGGCGATGAGCCCCCGCCGTTTTCCCCCGGTGACGACGTACCGGTGCTGGTCGAAAACAAGCGGCGCACCGACGAGTGGCTCGGCTCCGTCAAGAAGGCCGAAAAACTCGCTGTCTGGCGCTGGATCGAATCGATTCATCAGTCCGGCACCTTCGTCGACGGCGAGATCATCGGGCTGAACAAAGGTGGGCTCTCCGTCGACATCGGCGTGCGCGCCTTTCTTCCCCGCAGCCAGGTCGACCTGCACCGCGTCAACGACTGCACTCCCTACGTGGGAATCGAGGACTCGTTTCAGGTCATCGAATTCGACAAGAAACGGGGCAACATCGTCGTCAGCCGGCGCAAAGTGCTCGAGAAGCGACGCGAATCACAGAAACAAGAGCTGATCGAAAACCTCGCCGAAGGCCAGCGCTACGAAGGAGTGGTCCGCAACCTGACCGACTTCGGCGCCTTCGTCGACATCGGCGGCATCGACGGGCTTTTGCACGTCACCAACATGGGTTGGGGGCGCATCGACAACCCCTCCGATGTCGTCAGCTCCGGCGATCGCATCGAAGTCGTTGTGCTGGAGTGGGATCCGGAACAACAGCGGCTTGGGCTGGGCCGAAAACAGCTCCTCGACGATCCCTGGGAGGATGTAGACGAACGCTACGAGGAAGGCCAGGTTGTGGAGGGCACGGTCACCAGCCTCGCAAAGTTCGGCGCCTTCGTCGCTCTGGAACCCGGGCTCGAAGGACTGGTCCACGTCACCGAACTGTCATGGACCCGCGACATCCGCCATCCCGGCCAGGTGCTCAACGAGGGCCAGGACGTCAAGGTCAAAGTGCTCTCCGTAGACACGGAACAGCGCCGCATCGGGTTGAGCATCAAGAAGCTGGAGGACAACCCCTGGGAGGTGGTCGCCGAAAAGTACCCCCGGGACACAACGCTGACCGGCCCCATCACCAGCATCACCGACTTCGGGTTGTTCGTAGAGGTCGAAGAAGGGGTCGAAGGGCTGGTCCACGTCAGCGATCTCTCCTGGACCAGAAGAGTCAGCGATCCCGGCGAACACTACGAAGAGGGCGAGGAGATCGAGGTGGTGGTGCTGGACGTCGACGTCGCCGAACAGCGGATGAGCCTGGGGGTCAAGCAACTGGAAGAAGACCCCTGGAAAGATGCGATGGAAGTCGCCGAACCGGGTGAAAAAATCGAGGTGACGGTGACCAAACTCACCGACTTCGGTGCCTTCGCAGAAGTTGTGGAAGGAGTCGAAGGACTGATCCACATCTCCGAGCTCAGCACCAAGCGGATCGACAAACCCGCCGAGGTGGTACGCCCCGGACAGACTGTAGAAGCGCTGGTGGTGGAGGTCGACGAGAAACGCCGCCGCATCGGTCTGTCACTCAAACGAGATCAACTGCCGGTGAGCGACGAAGACATTCGACAGTACTCCGACACCGAAGGCGAGTCGACGACCACCCTGGGCGATCTGCTCGGCGAACACTTCCCCGTCGATGATGGGGATGACGACGAGTCCTGAGCAACCAGTCAGTCTCGGTACTCGGCGCGCAACTCTTCGAGGTACAGCTCGTCGTCGACATCGTCGGGCAGGTCGTCTCCGTCGCCGCCGGCCGGATCCGATTGCGGCTGGCCTCCATCCTCGTCGTCTTCAAATCGCCGCTTCGCCAGCAAACTGACCACGCCGATGGCGATGGCGAGCCCGCCGACGATCCCGCCCAGCAGTGTCATCTGATCGGAAACGGGGGGCTCAATCAGCTCGTAGCCCTCACCGTAGCGCTCGATCAGCGTCACCTTGATCTCTTCGGCGCTCATCCCCTGCTCGGCCATCCGCTGGATGTCCCGGCGGGTCTCAGCGGCATTGGCGGAGGGACACATCGCCAGTGACTGCCCCGGGCAGTAGGGACTTTCGATCTTTTCGGAGACCTGACTGGTGATGTGCGAAATCTCCCGGGGATCGGGCTCCCCGGCCGCAACAGTCACTGAGACCATCAACAGCGAACAGACCGCAACCCACAAGGCCATTCGCATCGGATGAAGCAACGTCGTTTTCCTGCTCATCAGCCATCCCATTGCGTGGTGCCGAGCCAACCTTCGAGTAGCCGCGTCTGGCGGTCAGTTCGTTCGTCGTTCACTTTCAGTTCCATCTCATCGGGAGGGGCTTCCCCGAGGGTGACCGGCTGTTCGATCAGCCGGCCGCGCCGGATCAGATCCACCGTCACCGTATCCCCCGGTGAATACCGGGCGATCACCTCGCCGATGTCTTCGCCCCGCACCGATCGTTTGTCAACGGCGATCAGTTCATCGCCCACATACAGCCCGTGCTCGTCTGCGGGGCCATCTCGGAACACGAATCGTACTTCGCGGCGTTTGCCGCTGCGCTTTTTGGTTTTCACGCCCAGCCAGGCATCACCCCCGCCATCGGGGCATAACTGCAAACCGACGGGCTCAAGAAACTGTTCCCAGTCGATGGGCGAGGCGGTGCGAATCAACATCTCGAACACCTGCGACGGATCAGCGCCTGCTTCGGCGGCTACTGCCTCTTCGACGGCCTGCGGGGGAAACCCGCGATCTGCTTCGCGGACGTACTCGTTGTACAGCCGCCGGACCGCGTCGGCCATGGTGCGCTCTCCGTCGGTGTTGTCGCGAATCCATAGATCGAGCAGCCACACCGCCAACTCGCCCTTCAGGTAGTAGGACACCGAGCTGTTGGGTGTGTTCTCGTCGCGCTGATACAGCTTGATCCAGGCGTCGAAGCTCGCCTCTTCGAGTGACTGAACGAATCTGCCCGGCACGCTGTGCAACTGCTTAATGCGCTTTTCGAGCAGCTCAATATAGCGCTTTGGGCTGACCACTCCGGCTTCCAGCAAGTTGTAGGTGTCGTAATAGCTGGTCACCCCTTCGACCACCCACAGCGACGGGGTGTAGTTTTCGCGCTGATAGTCGAAGGGCCCCAACTGCTCGGGGCGAAGACGTTTGACGTTGTAGGCGTGGAAGTGCTCGTGGCTGAGCAGCCGCAGCACATTGGCGAAGTCTTTGTCATAGTCGCCGTCATCGTCCTCTTCGACATCTGCGAGCGCATCGGGGGAGAAGATGTTCACACTGCTGTGTCGATGCTCCAGCCCTCCCCAACTGTCGGGGACCACATGGTTGATGAAGACGTAGCGCTCGTAGGGGATTTCGCCGAACATCGCCGCGTTCTGCTGCACAATGGTCGGCACTTCCCGCTGAAACGCCTCCAGGTCGACCTCTTCATCGCTCCAGAACACGCAGCGGTGCTGTACCCCCTGCACCTCGAAGTCGAAGTACTGATGAGGGCCCATCTCCACCGGGCTGTCGTAGAGCTCGTCGAAATCCCGGGCGATAAAACACCCAGGCTCCTCGCCCCGGCGCACCAGCCCGCAGAACAGCTCCCAGTCCGGCTGTGGTGGGTGGACGGTCAGCCGCACCGATTCGTCCAGTCTTTCGTCGGGATACAGACAGCAGGCGACGGGATTGACGAACGCATGCGAGCCGTCGACGTGATTGAACCGCGGCGAGATCTCGAAGCCGTACACCTGATAGGTCACGCAGATCTCATCACAATCTGAGGCATCAACCCGCCAGCTCGACTTGTCGATCTTTTCGACGTCCACCGGCTGACCACCGCCGGTGACCTCCAGTTCCTGCAGATGCCGGGCATAATCGCGCACCTTGTAGCTGCCGGGAGTCCACACCGGCAGCCGCAACACCACCTCGTCGCTCTCCTCCAGGTCGGGCACCCTCATCTCCACCTGCAACAGATGGCTGTGGGGGCGGGGCACCGAAATGTCAAAAGAGATCATCTCACCCATCGCGAACCTTCTGTAGAGAACCAGGCCATCTACATCTGCCAACCGGCGAACAAACCCAATTATTCACAGCAGCCCGGCGCAGACAAATGGTGAGTACCCAGCACCCAACGCCCAACGCCCAGCACCCAGCACCCAGCGCCCCGCACCCAGCACCCAGCACCCAGCGCCCAGAGCCCAGAACCCAGCGCCCAGCGCCCAGCGCCCA
>SKMT01000664.1 GCA_007120915.1 Myxococcales bacterium
ATGACTTCGTGTACCTGGTGGGCGGCGTCGACGAAGATGGCGTCACCGACCAGATCCTGGGCGCCCGAGTGCTCGATCCGACCGACGTCCCCGAGATCGTGGCCGTGGACATCGGTGTGGAGCAGCTTCTGGACGATCCCACCGACCCGGGTGGAATGGACGAGGGCACCTATTACTATCGGGTCTCCGCAGTCTACAGCGACGACGATCCGGCGAACCCGGAGGGCGAATCTCTGGCGAGCGAACCACAGCCGGTCCAGCTTCCGCTCGACGGCGCGGAAGTGACCATCGAGTGGGAGCCCCCGGAGCAAATCAACCACGACATCGAGGAGTACCGGGTGTACCGCAACGTCGAACCGGACGACCCGTACGGCAACGAGTCGCTGATCGGCACCGTCGACGACGGGTCCACCACCTTCACCGACGACGGCAGTGTCACCCCCGACGACGCCGAACAGCCGCTGCCGCTGGGCTCGCTGGGCACCTGGAAACAGGTCGGCGAACTCGACACCGAGCGCCGAAGCGCGGGTATTACGTTTGCGCCGAGCCCGGCGTTTGACGACGAATACTTCATCTACGCCATCGGCGGGGAAGACGACGACGGTGAGATGCTCGATGACTACGAGTTCGTCAGCGTCAACGTCTTCGGCGAGCGCGACCAGGACGTCGGCACCCCGATGCAGGGTGTTGACGGCGAGGGGGACGCCCTTCTGCTTCCGGAAGCGCGCACGGCGCACTCCGCGTCGGTCGCCTACGGCCGAAACGCCAGCTCCGTGGCCGGACAGGCGCCCTCGATCTTCGTGTACGCCGGCGAAGCCGACAGCAACGACGCCCATGTGCGCGTCACCTACGTCGGCGACGACGGCTATCTAAACGAGTGGGAGGAGCTTGGAGCCTCCCTGATGATCCCCGGCGGTCAGACCTCGGGCCACGTCGGCGCGGTCATGAACAACAACCTGGTGTACGCCGGCGGCGGAAGCAGTGGTGACGCCGGAGACGGCGGTGACCACACCGAGGTGCAGTGCGACGGCGACGATTGTCCGCCGGCGACGATCTCGACGAACTTCTCGAATCTTTCGGATCTTCAGATGGAACCACGCGCCTGGATGGGAGCGATACCGTTCCGCGGGCTCTGGTACCACACAGGTGGTGTGGACAACGCCGATGATCCCACACCGACCGTTCAGTTCTCGGTTGCCGGCGCCACTCCCTGAACAGCAGCAGCCGGTGTGAATCACAAAAAGTCAACTGGTAACCTTGTCATTGCTAATGACAGACGACCCGGCTGATCACGCGAACCGTTGACCCAATCGTAGGAGCGACACCATGACACAGCGAACAACATCCACCGCGACAGCTGACGTAGTCGGCCGCCTCGTTATTGCAGTTGTGTTGGCGACGGCCCTCGCCCTCGGCGCCTGCCAGTGCGGCCCCGACGCCGGCGTTGCCCCCGGTGAGGCCTGCGACGAAGAAGGTGAGCGCGACGGCGATCTGATCTGTGAAGACGGCGAATGGGTCCACGCCGACAGTGACGTCGGCTTTGACGTCGACGACTGCGAGGCTGAAAGCAGCCAGGAGTTCTGCGAACGCCATGAGGTTGAGTGTGGCTCCTTCGAAGGCGAGGATAACTGCGGGGACGAACGCAGCGTCACCTGCGAGGAATTCGACGGGATCGGCTGTGAAGACATCGAAATCTGTCTGCACGCCGAGGACGACGACGACCTGGATACCAACGTCTGTGCCTGTCCCGAACTGGGCGACAGCCCGGGGAATCAGATCTGCGACCACGCCGGTGCGGAGTGTGGCACCGTCGACGCCGGCGAAGTCTGCCAGGACTGGGAGGACCTGGGCGACGTTGACTGCGGGGAGTGTGAAGGCGATGACGAATGCGGCGAGGAGATCGACAATATCTGCGGGTGTCCCTGTGACATCGACGGTCAATGTTACACCATCGGCGAATCGGACCCCGACGAAGAGTGCATGATCTGCGATCCCGATGAATCAGATGAGGATTTCACCGCCGCCGACGATGGCACCGAGTGTCAGGAAGCCGGTGTGTGCGAAGACGGCGAATGCGTCTGTGAAGACGACGACGCCATCTGTGACGACGAATGCGTCGACCTCGACTCCAACCGCGACCACTGCGGCGAATGCGACAACGAGTGCGGCGACGACGAAATCTGTGACGATGGCGAGTGCGCCGAAAGCTGTCCTGACGATGAAGCGATGTGCGACGGCGAGTGCGTCGACATCGACTCTGATATGGATCACTGCGGCGAATGCAACGCCGAGTGCTCCGCCGGCGATGACGCCACCGCGAGCTGCGAGGATGGCGACTGCATCATCGAATGCGATGACGATGACGACACAGTCTGTGATGACCAGTGTGTCGACACCGACTCCGACCCCGACCACTGCGGTGATTGTGGCGAGGAGTGCACCACCGACATCGACGGGGCTGAAGCCACTTGCGAGGGTGGTGATTGCGACGTCGAATGCGCCGACGATGACGACGAGTTGTGCGAAGACGAAGGTCTGTGCACCAACCTCGACGAAGATCACGACAACTGCGGTGAGTGCGGCAACGAATGCGACGGTGTCAACGAGTTCTGCAACGTCGGCAACTGTGAGTCGTTTACCGGTTCCTGCGACGACAACGACGATTGTGCAACCGGCGAGCAGTGCTGCGACGAGGTTTGCATTCCCGCCGCCGCTCCCTGCTGAACTCTAATACCCCTCTTTTCTTCATCGCCCCCGGGCCGTCGGTGATAATTCGCCGGTGGTGCGGGGGCGACTGATTTTGATGTAATGTTGTGACATAATGAGCGCGACCTAACCGGCATTGTTGTGCTTTTTCCACACGGAGTGAACCGATGGCGCCCCAACGACAACCCTCTGCAGCAGTACTCCAGCCAACCTTCTCGGCGCTTCTGGCCGCACTGATGGCCGTTGCCATCCTCTTCGGCGCCTGTCACTGCGGCCCCGACGCCGGCGTTGCCCCCGGTGAGGCCTGCGACGAAGAAGGTGAACGCGACGGCGATCTGATCTGCGAGGACGGCCAGTGGGTCCACGCCGACAGCGACGTCGGATTCGAAGACGTCGATGAAGCCGACGCCTGCACTGCCGAAAGCCACGACGAGTTCTGCGAGCGCTACGACGCCGAATGCGGCTCTGTTGAAGCGGAAGACAACTGCGGGGAGACGCGACTCGTTCACTGCGATGACCTGGACGGGTTCGGCTGCGCCGATGAAGAGTCCTGTCTGCACGCCGACGATCACGACGACATCGACGCCAATACATGCCGTTGCCCGCAACTGGGGGACAACCCTGCCGATGAAATCTGCGACTATGCCAACGCCGAATGTGGAACGGTCGTCGCCGAAGAGGTGTGCGAAGACTGGGACGGGCTCGGCGAGATCGACTGCGGGGAATGCGACGGCGACGACGAGTGCGGCGAGGAGATCGCCAACGTCTGCGGGTGTCCCTGTGAGATCGACGGCGAATGCTACGGGCCCGGTGATGCCGACCCCGACGAAGCCTGCCTGGTCTGCGACCCCGACGAAGCCGACGACGAATTCACCCCCGCCGAAGATGGCACCCAGTGTGATGACTTCGGAGTCTGCGACGACGGAGAATGCGTCTGCGAAGATGACGCCACCGAGTGCAACGGCGACTGCGTCGATCTGGACATCAGCCGCGACCACTGCGGGGAGTGCGACAACGACTGCGCCGACGACGAAATCTGCGACGATGGCGACTGCGTCGAGGGCTGCCCCGACGGCCAGGATGCCTGCGACGGCGCCTGCGTGGATACCGACTCCGACATCGACCACTGCGGCGAATGCAACAACCCCTGTGAGACCGACGACGATGATGCCACCGCAACCTGTGACGGCGGCGACTGTCTCTTTGAATGTGCCGACGATGACGACACCTTCTGCGACGGCATCTGCACGGACACTGACTCCGATCTGGATCACTGCGGCGATTGCGGCGAAGAGTGCAGCACCGACGTCGATGGCGCCTCCGCTGAGTGTGACGGCGGCGACTGCGAGATCAGTTGTGACGACGACGGCCACGAGTTGTGCGAAGACGAAGGGGTATGCACCGACACCGAATCCGACGGTGAAAACTGCGGTGAATGTGGTGAAGAGTGCGGCGACACCCAGACCTGCTGGGAGGGAGAATGCGTCGGCCCCGGCGGCAGTTGTGACGACGATGACGACTGCGGGATAGGCCAGTATTGCTGTGACGGCGACTGCATCGGCAACTGGCAGGAGTGCGACTGACGACGCTCGCCCCATCGATCTTCGCTGCGCTCGTGGCGCTGGGGGCTGGGGGCTGGGCGCTTGGCTCTGGGCGCTGGATGCTCGTGCCGGTGGTGCGGAGGTACTTGCGCTTGGCTCTCGCGGATCCGGGTCTAATTTTGCACCCGGATTCGTTTGTGCGGCACCACGCGAGGGCGCGATGAACAACAAGCTGTGGATTTCGGCACTGACCACCGTCGGCGCGGCGGCGGGCTATCTCGCGTTCGTACGCCCGCGGCTGATGAATCTGGGTGCCACCGACGAGGAGATTCGCCGTCGGATGCTGGGAGACCAGCTCATCGACGCCCCCACCTACGTGACCACCCGGGCGATCACCATCGACACCAGCGCCGACAACATCTGGCCCTGGCTCGCACAGATGGGTGAGCACCGCGGCGGGCTGTACAGTTGGGAGTTTCTCGACCGGCTTCTGGGGCGCAAATTCCACAGCCCCCACCGCATTCTTCCCCGCTATCAGAATCTAGACGTCGGCGACGAGCTGGACCGCGACGGCCACATCGTCGTCCACGCTATCGAACCCGGCGAAGCGGTGGTGCTGGGCCCGGCGAACAACTTCGAGGACATCGACGCCCGCTGGACTCTGCAACTGGTCGAGACCTCAGAGACCACCACCCGGCTCGTCTCACGAGTCTGCGCGAAGTTCGACCTGACCAGCCCCCGGGCGCTTGTCGCGCTGGCGCTGGCCGACCCGCTGCAACTGCTGTTCGAGCGCAAATTTTTGCGTGAGATCAAGGAGCACGCCGAGGGCCATGCGAAGCAGTGGCCCCCGGAGACGCCGATTACGATTCATTAGGCTTTGGGTGTGCGTGGTGCCCGTCGCCTACCAGAAGTGACCCAGAGCAGCACGGCTTCCCTCCCCAGATTCGCTGGGGAGGTGCCGAACGAGCGTAGCGAGGTGAGGCGGAGGGGCCCGTCGAACACCAGAAGTTTCACGCCAAATACCGCTCGAAAGCCTCCTCAAACACCTCCCTTCCCCCCTGCTCAATCACCTCCCCGTGAGCAACAACCACGGCGTCCCAGTCGTACTCCAGAACCCGCTGCAAACTCTCGCCGGCCGCCTCGGCATCCTTGATGAGAAACCGGATCAGACGCGACGGCGTAAATTTGCCGTACACCCCGTAGCAGCGAAGAAACCAGCGGGTCAGCCAGTGGTCGTGGTTCTGGAAGTGAAACGCCAGGTCCGTGATCACCAGCACACCGGACTGGGAGTCGACGAACAGATGCTCGCCCAGCGCCGACGCGCCTTCGACGCGGTGCCAGTGCACAGCGTCCTCGATCGACCCCATCGGCGCCATCTCCGTAGCTGTTTCGGGCACATCGCGCTTCTGCTTCGTGCCCTCCGGCACCAACTGCCGAGCCTCGGGCCAGCGTTCGCAGGCAGCGGGAAAGAAGAGATGATGGTGCAGGTTCGGCGCGACAATGGTGTCGACCTGACCCAACTCGTCGATTTGACGGGCCGTTTCGTCGTCGAAGCGAACGGGCCCAATCAACACCAGTCGCCCCGACGGCAGGCGTATGACCACTGAGCGTGTGCCCAATTGCACCCCGAACAGCGACAGAGGATAGTCGAGGGTCCAGACCGTGTCGGTTAACTGCTGCACATCAACTCCTGTTTACTCGCCGACAACCGGCGGCTGATCGAGTTCGGACAGATCGATATCGGCCTTCTCGGCCAACTTCCTCTCGGCATCTCTGGCCACCTGACGGCCCTCGTCGACATCGACGTAGGTCAGCAAAACCGCACCGATGATGAAGAACAGAATCACCGCCAGAATCGCCGGGCGGCTCGACTCGGCGTCCATGCCCATCGCACCGGCGGCCAGGCCCACCGCCGCGAACACAGCGGGCCCGAAGATGCCGGAAAACCGCTCAAACACCGCGTAGAACCCGAAGAACTGCCCCGACTCAAAGCGGGGAATCATGCTGGCAAAAAGCCCCCGCGACAGCGCCTGGGTGCCTCCCTGGACCATGCCCACCAGAAACGCCAGCGCCGCAAAATGCAGCGCATGGGTCATAAAAAAGCCGAGCACGCTGATGCCCATGTACACGAACAGGCCGATGAAAATCGCCGGCTTGGTCCCGATTTTTCCGGCCAGGTACCCGAACAGGAACGTGAAGGGAATCGCCACCACCTGCACCAACACCACGGACCCCATGATCACCCACTCTTCGATGCCCAGTTCGCTGCCGTAGGCGGCGGCCATACGGATGATGGTGCCGATGCCGTCGTTGTAGATGAAGAAGGCGACCAGAAAGATGAAGGCGTTGCGGTAGGTGCGAAGTCTCTCGAAGGTACGCTTCAAATCTTGAAGCCCCAGCCGCACCGCCTTGCCCACCGGCAGATCCGTCTCTTCGATCTTCAGCGGCGGCTCGTCGACCACCCGCAGAAGCGGAATCGTAAACGACCCCCACCAAAGCGCCACACCCAGAAACGACAGCCTCGCCGGCAGCGTGCTGTCCTCGGCGAATCCGAACCACTCCGGCTGCAGCACCAGAATCAGCACCAGCACCAAAATGATCGTCGCTCCCATGTACCCGACGGCCCACCCGGCGGTGGATACCCGGTCCATCTCCTCCTCGGAGGCGATATGAGGGAGAATGGCGTCGTAAAACAGCCGCGAGGTGTTCGCCCCGATGTTCGCGGCGATAAACAAAATCGACGCCAACACCAGGTCGCCTTCGTGGATGAAATACATCCCGGCCACGGCGACCACACCGAGGGACGCGAAGGTCGCCAGCAGCCGCTTTTTCACGGCGATGTAGTCGGTGATCGCCCCCAGAATCGGCGAGATGAACGCCGCCGTGCTCAACGCCACCGTCGTCAAAAGAGCGTAAAGCTGCGTGGCCGTCAGCGCCCCATCGTAGTTTGCGGCGGCGACGGACTCGAAGTAGATGGGAAACAGCGCCACCAGCATCACGGCGTAAAAACCGGTGATCGCCCACTCGTACATCGCCCAGGCGCGAAGCTCGCGGCGGTGAAGCCCCAGCGTCTTTAACAGGCTGTACATCCCGTCGGGCAATTTCATAGATCGGCCAGGCAGCGGTCACAGGGTGGCTGGGCGCAGTATCTCGACAAGCTCGAAACACCCCGGCGCCATCGTGTCTTCCCAACGTGCAGCGTCGGTTTCGAGCAGCGCAGCGTTGGCAGTCATCATCCGTTCTCGCTTGCCCGCCAGATAGGAGATGATCGCCTGCCAGCCCGGATTGTGCCCCAGCAACAACACCGTGGGGGCGTCGCCGCCGCGGTTCGCCAGCGCCTGCTGGGCGGCGTCGATCCCCGCCAGATACAGCGAATGGTCAAACCAGGCGTCAACCGACGTGTCGAACACCGACTGCATGGTCTCCCAGGTCTCGCGGGTACGGGTGGCATCACTGCTGAGCACCCGCCCGGGCACCCACCCCGACTCGACAAGCCGGCCGGCGATCTCCTCGGCTTCGCGATGTCCCTTCTCGGTGAGCGGACGCTGGTGGTCCGTGATGTCTTTGCTTCCGGCGGCGCTGCTTGCGTGACGCATCACAATCAGACGGCGTTGCATGGTCGATCTCCGGGATAAGCGTTGGTGGACACCGAAGGTCAGCACAGGGCAGATCGGTTGTCAATCGTCGTTGCTCCTCATCGTTGCGAGCTACTGACTTGCCGTGGGAGCAGGTACATTTCCGATTTCTGAGTTCCGATTTCCGAGTTCCGATTCACCCTTACTTCGTCTCCACATTTCCACGCGGTCCCAATGGGTCGCTCGGAAACCATCAAACAAAGAAAAGACAAAAGTCCATCGGAAGTCGGAACTCGGAAGTCGGAAAGGGCGCGGCGTCGTCGCAGAAGAGCCGCACCCAATCCAAAATCCGACGAACTGGTCGGCAGACGCCGACCCTAACCCCCGCCCAAATTGACACTCACTCCCGCCGCAGTTATACGCCTTGTTAGTATACGTTCACATCACTGCGTTGGACTCCTTTGAATCTGGAGAAGTTATGGCTGTACGCCTGAGAAGTCTTTTCGTCGTTTCCCTGTTCGCTTTCATCCTTGCCTGCGGAGGAGAAACAGAACAACAGAACTGTGAGGTCGAAGAGGACGCCGAAGCGGGCGTGACCACCGTGGAATGCCCCGACGGCAGCACCACGGAGATCCCGCACGGTGAGGACGGCACAAGCTGCACGGTCACCGATAACGAGGACGGCACCTCCACCATCAGTTGCGAAGATGGCACCGAGGTGGTCGTCGAAGATGGTGACGACGGCGACGATGGCGACGATGGCGACGACGGCACAAGCTGCACCGTCGAAGAGGGTGACGACGAGACCACCATCAGTTGCGAGGACGGCACCGAGGCGGTCGTCGCCGACGGGGAGCATGGTTCAAGCTGCACCGTCGAGGACAACGACGACGGCACCTCCACCATCAGTTGCGACGATGGCACCGAGGCGGTCGTCGCCGACGGCGAGGGCTGCACGGTC
>SKMT01000094.1 GCA_007120915.1 Myxococcales bacterium
AACGATCTACTGCCGATAGCCGGGAATCTATCGTGACCGAACGATCTACTGCCGATAGCCGGGAGTCTATCGTGACCGAACGATCTACTGCCGATAGCCGGGAATCTATCGTGACCGAACGATCTACTGCCGATAGCCGGGAGTCTATCGTGACCGAACAACCTGGAGATTCACCATGACACGCAGAGTAGTCATCACCGGAGGTTCATCGGGCATTGGTTTGGCGACTGCGCGGCGGTTTGTCGACGATGGCGACGACGTCGTTATCTGCGGGCGAAGCGAGAACAAACTGGAGGCGGCCAAAGCCCAGTTAGGCCAGGTGGAATGCCACCGAGTCGACGTAAGTGACCAGCAGGCGGTGGAAGCGTTGTTCGACGCCGTCGGTCCCGTCGATGTGCTGGTGGCCAACGCCGGGATTTGCCGGCAGGCCAGGCTCGATGACGCGAACAGCGATGAGGTGTGGCGCGACAGCTTCCGGATCAACGTCGACGGGGTGTACTACAGCGTGAAGGCCGCCGCCGAATCGATGCCCGACGGTGGCAGTATCATCACCGTCTCCTCGGGGCTGGGAAAGAATGCGCGCGCCGGCTACGAAGCCTACACCGCCAGCAAACACGCCGTGTTGGGCCTGACCAAGTGCGTCGCCCTGGAGCTCGCAGATCGCAACATCCGAGCCAACGCGGTGTGCCCGGGCTGGGTGGACACTCCCATGTCGCGCGGTGACGTCGCCGAAAGCGCCCGGCGCGCCGGGGTCTCAGAGCAACAATTTCGCAAAGAGTCGGTCGACGCCATCCCCCTGGGCCGGATGGTGCAACCCGAAGACGTGGCCGACCTGATCTACTTTCTGTCATCCGACGACGCCCGCGCCATCACCGGCCAGTCCTACAACATCAGCTGCGGGGAGTTTTTCAACTAACCACCGACCACCGACCACCGACCACCATGAAAGTTCTGATCGCCGGACATGTGACGCACGACTTCTACGACGAAGGCATCGAGCCGGGAGGCTGTGCGTTCTACGGGGCGAAGGTGCACCATGCGATGGAGGGGCGGTGCCGTCTGGCGACGGTGGTAGGCGAGGATTTTCAGTGTTCAGACAGCATCGCCCAGTTGGAATATGTGGCGGTGCAGCGGGGGGAGACGACAGCGTTTGCCAACTACTACCCGGAGGATGGGCCGCGCCAGCAGCTTCTGGCGGCCAATGCCCCGGAGGTTGAGCCCGATGTGGTCGACGAGCGGTGGTTGAGCGCCGATGTGGTGCATTTGGCGCCGGTGTGTGGAGAGGTCGACCTGTCGGCGTGGAAGCAGGCGGTGGGCGATGGTTTGTTGGCGATCAACGTGCAGGGTTGGCTGAAGCAGCCCGGCCCGGTGGTGGACCCGGCTCGTTTCGAGCAGATGCAGTCGCGCGGGGTGGACAAACCGGTACCGAAGGTTGTGGAGACCCCCTGGGAGGTCACCCGCGAGGAACTGGCGGGAGTAGACGTGGCCTGTCTGAGCGAGGAGGACCTGATCGGGCAGACCGACCTGCTGGAGCGGCTGGTGGACGCCGTGGAGGTGGTGGCGCTGACGCGAGGCGCGGCGGGGAGCCGAATCTATGTGGCGGGAAAGCCTACCGACGTGGATGTGGTGCCCGCCGACGTGGTGGACCCCACCGGCGCCGGCGACGTCTTCGCTGCGGCCTTCGTCAACCGACTCGGCGCCGGGGCGGACCCGGTGGAGGCTGCCCGCGGGGCGTCGGCGGCGGCCAGTGTAGTCATCGAGGACATCGGCGCCCGGGCGCTGGGTCGGCTCGATGTGGAACTGCAGCGGCGCCAACCACCTGCCACCGAACACCGAACCCCCACCACCTGACACCAATCACCGACCATCCACCACCGACCACCCAACACCAACCACCGACCACCCAACACCGAGCACCGAGCACCCAACACCGAGCACCGAGCACCGAGCACCGACCACCCACTAATTGACAACGCGCGGCGCTGAAAGATAGGCTCCGCAGGAGTCATTGCCCATGATCGGGAACGTCGGCGATCGCTTCTGACGCCGGATGTATCGCGAAGTTCAAGCCCTAACTGGTCCGCACGAGGTCATTATGGAATTGCTAATCGTCGTTGGAATTCTCTTTGTCGTCGTCGTCGGAGGACTGTTGATGTTCTTCGTCGGCATCTACAACCGGTTGGTGAAGCTGCGCAATCGGTTCAAGAATGCCTTCGCTCAGATCGACGTTCAGCTCAAGAGGCGCTACGACCTGATCCCCAATCTGGTGGAGACGGCGAAGTCGTTCATGGAGCACGAGCGCGAGACGCTGGAAGCGGTCATTCAGGCCCGAAATCAGGCGAAGCAGGCCAGCGAACAGGCAGCGAAAAACCCGGATGATCCAAAGGCGATGAAGAATCTGATGGGCGCCGAACAGGCGTTGACCGGGTCGATGGGCAAGTTCTTCGCGCTGTCGGAGGACTACCCGGATCTGAAGTCGGACAGCACGATGCAGAATCTGATGGAGGAGCTGACCTCCACAGAAAACCGAATCGCTTTTGCCCGACAGGCGTTCAACGACGCGGTCACCAAGTACAACACGTCCCGCGAGAAGTTCCCGGCGGTGATGGTGGCGGGGCCGATGGGCTTTCAGGAAGCGATGCTGTTTGAAGTCGACAGCCCCGAAGAGCGGGAAGCTGTGGAAGTGTCGTTCGACTAAGCCTATTCGACCAGTCGTACTGTTCGATGTCGAGGTAGCCGGTGAGTGGACGTCAGACCACGGATTTTTTCGACCGCCAGGACAAGGCGCGGCGCAACACGGGGGTGCTCGTCGTACTGTTTGCACTGGCAGTATTGCTGCTGTCGGCGGGCACCTACATCGCCATGGCGTTTTTGTTGAACCCGGAGGCGATGGACTTTCTGTTCGAGCCGCAGGCACAGTTTTACGTCGACATTGAGCTGGCGGTGCTGTCACTGGTGGTCACCGGCGCCTTCATCTTTATCGGCAGCGCCTGGAAGACTTCGGCGCTGAAGCAGGGAGGAGCGTCGGTGGCCCAGGCGCTGGGGGGGAAGGAAGTGGATGCTTCCGCAACAGATCCGCTGGTGCGACGCTACGTCAACGTCGTCGAGGAGATGGCGCTGGCGTCGGGGGTTCCGGTCCCCCGGATCTACGTGCTGGAAAACGAGCCGGGGATCAATGCCTTTGCCGCTGGTTTCTCGATGAACGATGCGGCCGTGGCGGTCACTCGGGGAGCGCTGGAGCAGTTGACCCGCGATGAATTGCAGGGGGTGGTTGCCCATGAGTTCAGCCACATTCTCAACGGCGATATGCGGTTGAATATCCGGCTGATCGGGGTGATCCACGGGATTTTGCTGATCTATCTGACGGGGCGGATTCTGTTGAGGGCGACGACCCGTGGACGAAGCCGCGGGCGGGGCGCAGCGGGGCTGTTAGCCGCCGGACTGGTATTGTTGATCTTCGGGCTCGGCGGGGTGTTGTGCGGACGATTGATCAAGAGCGCGGTGTCGCGCCAGCGCGAGTACCTGGCTGATTCGGCGGCGGTTCAGTTTACGCGAAACCCCGATGGGTTGGCGGGAGCGCTCAAGAAGATCGGTGGATTCGAACATGGCTCCCAGCTTCAGGCCGACCAGGCCGAGGAAGTCAGCCACATGTGCTTTGAGAAGGTCTCTTCGCGGGGGGCGTTCAGCAAGATGACGGGTCAACTGATGGCGACGCACCCGCCGATTGAGGAGCGGATCAAGGCGATCGACCCGTCCTTCGACCCTGAGATGGGGTTTTCGAAGCTCGACTCCGGAACCAAACGCGCGGCGCTGGGGTCGGAAAAGAAATCGGACTCCGGCGACAAAGCGATGGGGCTTGCCGGGGCGGGAATGGCGATGGCCGCCGGTGCCGCTGCTTCCGGGGGTGGGGCTGCCAGGGAGCGGGAAGCGTCGAAGCCGGGGGAAGTCAATATCGACGTCGATGCCGACGAGCTGCTCGACACCATCGGTGAGACCTCGCCGAAGCGACTGGTGTACTGCAAGACGCTGCTCGAAGAGATTCCCGAGCCTCTGATGGAGGTGCGAAGCAACATCCTGGGGGCGGAGGCGGTGATGTATGCGTTGCTTCTGGATGAAGACGACAAACAGCGCGAGAAACAAGGCGAGATCCTGAAGCGTTTCGCCGAGCCGGGAGTGGTGGATGAGACTCGCCGGCTGTGGCTGGCGGTCGTGCAGTTGAGGCCGGAGTACCAACTGCCGTTGATGGATCTACTGGTGCCGACGCTGCGGCGGATGAGCGAGCAGCAGTACCGGGAGTTCTCGGTGATGGTCGAGCGGCTGATTCAGGCCGACGAGAAGCTGTCGTTCCACCAGTTCATCCTGGAGAAGGTGGTGTTGCACCGGCTGGAGCTGGCGTTTCACGATGCGGACCGAAAGTCGGTGCAGCACAAGCGCTTCAACCGGGTGGCCGGCGATATCGAAATGGTGCTGACCTGCTTTGCGCATGTGGGCCACGACGACCGGCAAGTCGCAGAAAAGGCGTTCGATGAGGGGCGCAAGAGACTTCCCGACTCCGTGCAGGACAAGGTGAAGTTTCTCAGCGACGAGCGGTGGCGCTTCGAGGACGTGGGTACAGCGATGGAGCGGCTGTCGGTGGCATCGCCGAAGATCAAAAGAGCGGTCATCGACGCCTGTGCCTACTGCGTGATGGGCGACGGGAAGGTGGTCGTCGAGGAGATGCAGATGCTGCGGGCGACCTGCGAGATGCTCGACGTTCCGCTGCCGCCGTTTATCCCGGAGGCTACCAGCCGGGCGGCGTAGTGGGAGCGCGACCTGCCAGGCCGCAGAGTTGGAGGAGTGGGATAGGTGGAGAGTTTGAGTGATCCTCGGTGGTCAAATCACCTCCGCGCAGGGTGCCTTTGCCAGGTACAATTAACTGTGATGTCGATATCAGTGTTCATGGTCGGATACCGTCCGGCGACGTGACCGTGGCTCCCGAGCACTCTCGGGCGCGTAGTACAGCGCCCGACATGAACAGCTATGGCGCCTCCGGCCCGTAGGACGGCGGTGGTGAAATCGGGATTGGTCGAATGGACGGTTGGGGGAGTGACCCTGGGAGGTGGGCCGGCCCGATCGTAGCCCCGACCGACCGGAGCGAAGCGAAGGGAGTTCGGGGGCCGGCGGCGGGATGACAGGTTGAATGCAGGGGCGGGCTGCTTACGTTGCACAGCGTTAACCGCGAATACCCCCACCTGTGCAAACGAGGTACGAGATGACGCAGCAAGATGTCGACAAGGCGACGCTGATCGAGGGATTGAACGAAGATCTGGCCCACGAGTATCAGGCCATCGTGATGTACAACACCTATGCGGCGGCTGTGTCCGGGGTGCATCGCCAGGAGCTGAGCAACTTCTTTTTGACAGAGGTGGCCGACGAGTTGGAGCACGCCCGGTTCCTTGCCCACAAAATCACAGCGCTGGGTGGCACACCGGTGACCTCGGGAGTGGAGGTGGACTACACCACCAATGCCCGTGAGATGGTCGAGAACGTCGCAGAGGCGGAAGCGGAGACCATCGAACGCTATGTCACCCGCATGAAGCAGGCCGCCGCCTACGGCGACTACGGGCTCGAAGCCAAGCTCAGCGACATCATTGCCGACGAAACGGAGCACAAAGAAGAGGCCGAAATGCTTCTTCGCGGCAAGTGGGATGAATAGCTTAGAAGCCGTGATTCAATTGCACCAATGGGGGCAAATTGCGCGGAACACTGAGGCGCGGAACGCTGAGGCGCTGAGGCGCGGAACACAGATCGCTGAAGCGAAACGCGGACCACGGGAACTAAACGCGAAACGCTGAAGAGCTCGCGAAGATGAAGCGAAATCGCGAAGTTACGGTGGTTTGCGGTGTCAGAAGATTTTCCGCTCCGTAACGGGCATCTCTCGGCTGACTCTAAGAGGAACGAGCGGGTCGCAGCAGCCCCTTACCAGGCACCGGACGTCATGAAACCAGGCACCGGATGTCATGAAACAGCCCAACACTATGACCCAGCCCGCATGAAACAGTTCCGTCTCAGACTCCGAGACAGTTCCGTCTCAGACTCCGAGCGCCATGAAACCAGAAGAGGCCATAATCTTCGCGATTTCGCTTCATCTTCGCGAGCTCTTCAGCGTTTCGCGTTTAGTTCTCGCGGTCCGCGTCCAGTTTTCGCACCTCAGCGTTCCGCGCCCCAGCGTTCCGCGCCCCTGCGTTCCACGCCCCCGCGCCCCAGCGTTCCGCGCCCCCGCGTTCCGCGCCCCAGCGTTCCGCGCCTCCGCGTTCAGCGCTTTGCGTCTTCGCGGAGCATTCGCGTGTGCTAATTGAGTAGTCTCGGAATTGCTACAGTTAGTCGGATAAACGAACGGGGGCGATTTCGGCGATGGTTGATCGCGCTTAGTTTTGGAGCGATTGCCAACCGCTTCAGGAGGAGTTGCCATGGCCGAACGTGCAGATCAGGAGCAGAAGACGCGGTATTTCGGCGAAGTCGACATGCGGGCTGCCGCCGGCGCCGGTGTGGTCGCGGCGGCCGCTTCCCTGGTGGTGCTTCTTCTGCTGGCACCGGTGATGGGGGTGAATGCGATGGAGCCGCTGTACATGATCGCCGCGGTGGTGCTGGGAGGTGAGATCCTGGCGGCGGCGCCGGTGTTCAACATCGGGGTGGTTGCCGCGGCGGTGGGCGTGCATCTGGTGTTGTCGCTGGTGTACGCCTTTGTGCTTTCGGCGATCATTCACAACCAGTCGAAGGCGGTGGGCATCGGCATCGGGCTGGGGTTCGGGCTGATGTTGTACATCCTGAACCTGTACTTTTTCACCGCTCTGTTTCCCTGGTTTGTCGACGGACGCAACTGGGTGGGCGTGCTCGCCCATATTGTGTGGGGAGTGAGTGTGGGATGGGTGTACGTGCGTGCGGAGGTGGTATTTCCGAAGCGTCGTCCGCTGAGCGAACAGCCGGTTGGGTAGGGTTCTAGGCTCTGGGCGCTGGGTTCTAGGCGCTGGGTTCTAGGCTCTGGGTTCTAGGCTCTGGGTTCTAGGTTCTGGGCGCTGGGTTCTAGGCTCTGGGTTCTAGGTTCTGGGCGCTGGGAGTTACGTGTTCTATCGGGTGAGCTGCGACGGGGTTGCGCTACGCTCGTCGGTGACGTCCACGCCCAGTTGTCCACTTTCGTTGGTGCCCCAGCACCACAGCTCTTCGTCGGCGGTGAGCCCGCAGGTGAGGACCGGTCCTGCAAACACTTCCTCGAAATCCAACTCCGTCTCCACCTTCACCGGGGACAACTCGCCTTCACCGAGGGTGGGTTGGGCGATCTGGCCGTGGCTGTTCGAACCCCAGCACCATATCTCGCTGGCCGATGTCACTGCACAACTGTGGCCATGCCCGGCGTTGGCGCTGACGAACTCCACGGACACTTCAACTTGCGCTGGTTGATCGACCACGCTTTTGTCTCCCTGACCCATCTCGCCCGAAGGGTTATACCCTCCCCAACACCAGAGGGTGCCGCCACTTCGAACACCGCAATTGTGGCCCAGCCCCGATGCCACCATCTGCCAGTCGTCCTCCGTGCCGGACTGTACGGGAACATCACTGTCCTGCTGGTCTCCTGTGCCAAGGGCGTCATAAAAGTTGGAGCCCCAGCACCAGAGCGTTTCATCGTCACGCAGCGCACAAGTGTGAGACTCGCCGTGGTCTCGCGAAAGTTTGGCCCAGTCATCGTCATCCCCTGCCTGTACAGGAGTGTTGGAATGCTCATTCGTACCGTCACCGAGGTTGCCGTCGTAGTTCGAGCCCCAACACCAGAGGGTCTGGTCGTCGCGGATTCCACAACTGTGATAATCGCCGACGCTGACATCCAACCAGTTCCAGTCCGGTTCGACCTCCACCGGTGTGGAACTGTCCTCGCCGCTGCCGTCGCCGAGCGAACCATGACCATCTTCACCCCAGCACCATAACGTATCGTCGCTCTGAAGCCCGCAGGTGTGGTTCCAGGTTGAGACGACCTTTTTCCATTCTTCGTCGCCTACCGGTGTCGGCTCGCTGCGAGCCTCGGTGGTTCCATCGCCGAGCTGGCCGTACTCGTTGTCTCCCCAGCAGTACAATTGGGATTCACTGCTGATCGCACAGATGTGGTCGCTGCCGATGGCCGCGTCGATCCAGTCCGTCTGCTCGCCGGCGACAACTTCCCAACTGTGGGTGGCTTCGTCGGTGTCTCTCTGCTCGTTGGCCGCCTCCACCCGGAAGGTGTATTCTCCCGGCTCCAGATCCTGGAGGGTATGCGGGGACGAACACTCCTGGTAGTCCCCATTGGCCTGCTCGGTGTCGAGAGCACACTGAAAGCTGACACAATCGCCCTCGTAGCATTCAAACTCGAAGGTCGCCGAAGTCTGTTCGGTCTCGGCGTCCGGGGTCGTCACGAAGTGTACGCCTGGTGGGTCCGGGTCCTCCGTGGTGTCCACGCACATTCCCTCCTCGCAGTCTTCCCCGTCGGAGCACTCCCCGCAGTCGATAGTTGTTCCACATCCGTCATCGTGTTGTCCGCACTCGTATCCCAGTGTTTCACAGGTCATCGGCGTGCATTCTGCACCGTCGTTGTTGTTGACTTCTTCTTCATCACCGCAACCGGCCAGCAGGGCGATGGTCGTGGCGAATGCAACAACGACAATAAGACTTTTGAACGAGGACATAGGTAGTCCCAATGCGGGTC
>SKMT01000096.1 GCA_007120915.1 Myxococcales bacterium
CCTTGCCACCAGACTCCGTATTTGCCTGCATCTTCGATCGGGCGAGTCAAATTGGCCGGAAAAGCCTGCGCCTCAACCTTCTCAAGGTCCTCCGGTGGGATCAGGACTGCATAGTGGTCGATATCGTCGGCGGAAAGAGTCTGTGCGACCGTTGTCGTGGTGGTCTCTTCTTCCGCGTCATCGTCTTGATCGGTGCACCCGCTCCCTCCCAGAAAGAACAAAAACCCTAGCATTGCGAAAATAAATCCGAAGAAGCTCACAGAAATATACCTGGTCCGGAACATCAAAAACCTCGCCACACAGTGAAGTGAATAGTTATCCAGCGGATAGACAACAGCGTAGGGGGGGGGGGCTTTTTTTCGTCAAGCAAAAGCAGCCCCGACAATACGAGCACATACTGATGCTTCGCATCGCGTCTCCTGATGCCATATGATCAAACCTGCTGTAGTCACGGTCGATTGGAAACCAGGCAGGAGGATTGGCAATGAAGACATGTCGTCTCAAAGACAACGTCTCGGGATTGTTTCCCCAACGAGAGGAGTGGATACCGCCTGTAGTGGCAATAATGCTGACGACTCTCACGTTTGCGCTCTTCGCCTGCGGGGCACCGGATCAGACGGGCAATGACGGTGAGGAGCCCCTTCCCAAGCCGGAGATTCTCAGTTTCGAGGTCGATACGGTAGAAGATGCGCCGGGCGGTACGCGAGAGTTTACATGGACGCTGGATGAGTCCGACGAGTCGGAATTACTGGAATGTACCATTGATGCAACCGATGATGGAGAAGCGGAATTTACCGACGACGACTGCCCTCACGAGGGAACGTGGCAATATCAGTACGACGATGCGGGGACTTATGAAGCAAGACTGACCGTAGCAAACCTGGACGACAAAGAGGCCACTGAGACAGTAGAAATTGATATCCCCGGATTTGATTTCTGAGGGAATCCACACCACCTCCACCATCCTCTGCGAGCAGGGATGCTCGCGCTCCATGCCGCGGCAGCCCCCACAAACCACTAATAACTAACAACCAATAACCAATAACTACCAACCACCCGCCTCACTTGTGGTACGGCTTCCCGCGAATGATCGTCATCGCCCGATAGAGCTGCTCCCACAACAGCATCCGGGCGATGTCGTGGGGAAAGGTCATCGCCGACAGTGACCAGCGCCGATCTGCCTCTCTCTTCAGCCCTGCATCGAGCCCGTAGGCCCCACCGATGTAGAACGCCACGTGCTTGCGACCGTTGACCATCCACCGGTTGACCTGCTGTGCGACCTGCGGGCTCGTCTGCGCTTTGCCCTCCTCGGTCATCGCCACCACCACCGCCCCGTCGGGCGTGGCATCCCTCAGTCGGTCCGCCTCCTCGGCCATCACAGATCCCGGGTTGTTTCCACGGCCCTTTTTGACCTCCTTTGTGTCCACCGACAGGTGGTGACCCAGCCGGTTTCGGTATTCGTCGCACAGCCCGGAGACCCGACCGTCACTGACGGATCCGACGGCGAGTAGCGTAATCTTCATGGGGTGTTCTCCTGACAGTCGGAACGGTGGTGATTCAAATCGTTACGTAAGATCGACCTGCGTTGCGTCGATAACAGTAATAGAGGGGGGCCGTCGATGCACCGCCCCCACCACGGACAACTTGACCGACACCGACAGCGAGAACAACACCGATGAATCTACCTGCTCCAGAAACTGTCCGAACCGCGTTCGCTCGCATGTTCCCGCCGGCCTGCGCCGGCTGTGACGGCAGCTCCACGCCGACGACGGCGTTCTGCGACGTCTGCCGGCCCGTCGCCCCCCGGCTGACCCCGCCGTACTGCGCGCGCTGTGCGGTGCCGATGACCACCTTCGACGCCGATGACGACGCCGCCGACGGCGCCGACGCCCCCTCGGAGTGCAGCCGCTGCCGCAAGGAATCTCCGTCGTTCGACGCTGTGGTCGCCTGCTGGGAGTACGACGAGGCGGTTGCCGACGCGATGCGCCGCATCAAGTATGGAGGCGACCTGCCGGCGTTGAGAGCGCTGTGCCGCGGTGCACGTCCCTGGTTTCGACGCCAACTACAGCGGCTCGCCGACGACACACCGCTGGTGCCGGTGCCCACCCACCCGGTGCAGCTTCGCCGCCGAGGATTTCACGTTCCCAACCTGGCGCTTCGTTGGCTCGGCATTGCGGACCGCACCCGCCACCTGCTTCGCAAGGTGCGCCCTACCCCACAACAGGCCGGGCTGAGCCTGGCGGAACGAAAAAAGAACGTGCGCGACGTCTTCCACGCTCCCAACGACACTCCCCCCGGCGCCCACGCCGTGATCTTCGACGACGTGATGACCACCGGTGCCACCGCCGATGCCGCCGCCGCGGCGTTGAAGAACGCCGGGTTTGAACGCGTCTCCATTGTCGTGCTGGCAAGAGCTGTGTCGTGACCCGTTGAAATTAAAACGAAATATGTTCAACCTACTCCACAGTTGGTGCGGTAGGGCATCATGGCCCATCGGCATCCAGACCAAACCAGCGTCCGCACACGGCACCGGCCTACAGTGCGGGCGAGCGAAGCGGAGAGAACGATGAAACCCGCGCTGTTGTTGAACGCCTCCTACGAACCACTGTCGGTGGTCGACTGGAAACGTGCGATCACCCTGGTGCTTCTGGGCAAGGCCGAAATGCTGTCGACTCATTCCCACAAGATCCGCTCGGCGCGGCGCACCTACGATCTGCCCTCGGTGCTGCGGCTGCAGCGCCGGGTGAAGATCCCGCGCAAACGGGTGCACTTCTCGCGCAAGAATGTGTACCGGCGCGACAACTACCGCTGCCAGTACTGCGGCGAGAAGTTTCCGGCCTCCAGGCTGACCTTCGATCACGTGCTGCCGCGAAGCCGTGGGGGCGAGACGAGCTGGACGAACATCGTGACCAGTTGCCAGCCCTGCAACCGCACGAAGTGCTCGCGCACCCCCGAAGAGGCGTCGATGCCGCTGTTGAACGAGCCGACGGAACCGCAGTGGTGGCCCTTCTCGGCGAGCGCAGGCAATCTGGACGACCACCCCGAAGACTGGAAACCCTACCTGTGGATGTAATCGTTCCACAGTGGTTTTTCTGTCTTCTGCCTTCTGTCTTCTGACCTCCGATCCCATGCCGCGCATCGCCATCATCGCCGATATCCACGCCAATCTCTTCGCTCTGGAAGCGGTGGTCGACGACATCGCCGCTCAGAATGTCGATGAGGTGCTCGTCGCCGGTGACCTGGTCGGGCGCGGTCCCCAGGGCTCAGCGGTGGTACACCGTATCGCCGAGCTGGGCTGGCGGTGTGTGCGCGGCAACCACGAGGACTATCTGCTCAACTTCATCGCCGGCGACATCCCCGACGACTGGCGGCGCCTCGACCAGTGGGCCGCCTCCCGCTGGATGGCCCGAGAGCTCGATGAAGAATCGGTGCAGTTCATCGACCAACTCCCCTTTTCGCTGCACGCCGACACCGATCCCGGCGTCGAGGTGTTCCACGGCAGCCCCAACTCCCACAGCGAGGGCATCGGCAAGTGGACGCCCGAGCCCAGGCTCGAACAGCTTCTCGATGACATCGACGGCTCCGTGCTCGTCTGCGCGCACACCCACCGCCCGCTACAGTACCACAGCGACCAGGGGCTGGTGGTCAACGTCGGCTCCGTGGGGCTTCCCTTCAACAGCGACTGGCGCGCACAGTACGTGATCCTCCAACGCAGAGACGACGGCTACGAGGTAACGCTGCGCCGCGTCGAATATCCCCGCCACAAGATTCTGGACTACTACGAGACGTCCGGGTTTCTCGACGACGGGGGTGTAACGGCACAACTGCTGTACCACGAACTGAACCACGCCCGCCCGTTTCTGGTGCCCTTTTTAAAGTGGGCCGAAAAGACGGATCGGCCCGCCGACCCCGACTCGCTGCCGGAGTTTCTGGACGTGTACGACCCCTCGCAATCGATGCGCACGTTTTTCGAGCAGCTTGGGCGCGGGACCAGCCGGCCCACCACCTGATTAGTCCATCGCCATCAGCTCCCGCATCGTCGCGGGGTTGAACAGCTTGCTGACCGAGCGGCCGTCGTGAATCCGGACGATCGCCTCGGCGAACAGCGGTGCCACCGAGATAACTTCCACCTTCTCCGACTGCTGGTCGTCGCGAAGCGGAACAGTGTCGGTGACGATGACCTTCTCCAGAAACGCCTCGTCGATACGCTCGGCGGCGTTGGCGCTGAAGATGGGATGGGTCGCCGAGGCGAGTACCCGGCGGGCGCCGTGTTTTTTCAGAAACTCTGCGGCCTCCACCAGGGTGCCACCACTGGCGATTTCGTCGTCGATGACCACCGCCACCTTGCCGTCCACATCACCGATCAGGCTGACCGCTTTCGGTTTCTCGTCGTCTCCCTCGCGGCGCTTGTCGACGATGGCCATCGGCAGATCGAGCCGGTTGGCAAACCGACCCAGGTCCTTGGCCTCTCCGGCGTCAGCGGCCACCAGTACCCAGTCGTCGCGGTCCTCGCGCCGAAGCCGCTCACACAGCGGTCCCGCCCCCAACAGTTGGTCCACAGGCATTTGGAAGAACCCCTGGGACTGCGGAGAGTGCAAATCCATTGTCAGCACTCGATCCGCCCCGGAGGTCTTGAGCAGATCAGCGACCAGCCGGGCGGCGATCGAGATGCGCGGACGGTCCTTCTTGTCGCTTCTGATGTAGGGGATGTAGGGCATCACCGCCGTGACTCGTCGCGCCGAAGCCGAGCGCAGCGCGTCGATGGTCAACAGCAGCTCAAACAGATGTTCATGCACCGGGCTCGCCGATGTCTGGACCACGAAGACATCGCAGCCCCGTACGTTCTCCTCAATCTGCACCAGCATGTTTTCGTTGGAGAAGTGCACGGTGTGACTGCTGCCCAGATCCAACTCCAGGTACTCACAGATCGCCTGCGCAAACTCCGGATGACTGCTTCCCGCAAAAACTTTCAGATCGTTATTCACCGAACTACTCCATCGGCTCAAAGGAAGGGGGTACCACCGCGCCCCATCCCATACAGCAGTCCCCCCTTCCGATCAACTGAAGCGCCAGTCAGTCGCAGGCTGTCTCGACGGTTCGAGCCATCACCAGCGCGTGGGCACCATCGTCATAAAACCCCGGTTTTTCGCCCTGTTCTTCGAATCCCACCGCCTCGTAAAACTGACGGGCACCAGCATTATCACGCCGCACTTCCAGCACCAGACGACACACCTGCTGGGCCCGCCCGATCGCCGCCGCCATCTCGATCAACGCCCGCCCCACGGACCGGCGTCGCCACCGGCTGTGAACCAGCAGATCGACGATCTCGAGCCGGTCGGCCACCCGCCACATCACCAGGTAGCCCACCGGCTGGTTGGTATCCACAGACTCCACCAACCAGACGCTGCCGTTGGAGCGATTTAACTCCTTCTGCCACTGCTGAACCGTCCACCCCTGTTCTGTTTCGTGCTCGCTCTGCAGCCGTTGAAGCGCCGCAGCATCCTCCGATGATCCGCCCCGAAACGTCAGCTCTTGGCTCGGTGTCGTCACGGGTTATTCCCCATCTTCGAACCGAATTTGCGGGAGCAATTCTCGGTACTTCTCGTCGCCTTCCGGGGTGAACGCAGTCTCAAACATGGCGTCATCGAATTGGTTTCGCGTCTCGAACGACTCGTCTTGCTTGCGATAGCGAAGCGCATCGGCGGTCGCGACCAACACCTGTACCGGGACACCGGATTCGGCGGAAAACTCCACTCCGTCCACGCCCAGCGCGTCGTAGGCTTCCACGGCCATCTCGTAGAGCTGGTGGGCGGGATACAACGCGTCGAGTTGAGCTATTTCACTTCGATACTCGTCGGCTGAACGGTCTTCGCGGTTTTCTCGCAACTCCTCAACGATCTCTCTGGCACCGGCATCCGACTCGTCCAGACAGAGCGTGGGACCGTCGTCATCACAGCCATCCACGGGTGCGACGGGCTCTCCGGCCAATGTCACCTCATAGCCCCGGTGGGTAATCCGCACCTGCAGCGGCTCATCAAACGCCTCGTGAGGCTCGATGCGAAATCGAGAGGTGTCGAGCCCGTTGGCATCGGTGACCACCGACACCGGCTGATCGAAACCGGCGATGAGCCCGCCGAAGAGAGCCGCCTCGGCCAGCGCGTCTGGCACCAGATGAAGCTCGTCGTCGCTATCGGGCTCATCCTCTTGTTCTTCTGACACCTCCCTGGTGCCCCACGCCGTCTGGGCCGCCTCCCCGGGGTTGTCACGAAGTTCGTCGCCGTCGACGAGCCGCTCACCCGCCTTGAACACTCCTTCGTCAGTGACGAGCAGCGGGGCGGTGCGCATCCGAGTATGAAGCAGAGGACGCAACGGCGGCGGCAGGTAGAACCCGTCGGTCTGTTCCACCCGCTGCAAACTGTGACAGGAGACGCTGTCGCCCAGCTTGCAGGCGTCATCCAGATATGGCGTCGCCCGCATATAGTCGAAGCTCTGAGCCAACAGGTGGCCCGCCCAGGACTTCCAGCCGGCCTTCGCGCGTCGCAACAGCTCTTCGGCCTCCGGATACTCGTCGATGCAGTCGCCGTACACACCGGTGGCCTCTTCGGTAGCTCGCTGCACAACCCGTCGGCGGTTCTCCGGGGTCATACGCTGCAGTTCATCAAGCTCTGCCATCACCTCTCGTCGAACCTGCCCGATGCAGTCCGGGTACTGCTGTGCTTCACTTCCAGAAAACGTCTCCTCTTCACCGCCGGCGACGGGCTGAAACGCTTTGTCGGCGCTCTCATCGAACCCAACGCGGCGGATGCGCTGGGTCTCGGTGTTGTGCACCGCGTAGTGCAACCGGGACTGGTCACCGGGGGGAGTAAACCATCCGATGTCCCGCTCGAAATGGTCCGGAATGCGCTCGTAATCGACATCGACGAACCCGTCGGGAGCAGCCACCAGTTCGGGCTGTGGTTTTGACAGCGGCACCTGGTCGGCATTTATCCCCACGACCAACCGCTGGGCCCCATCGTCGAATTGCTGCAATTCTACAGACCACTGTTGCGAATCGATCTGTTCGAGCGCCTCTTCCAGCAGGTCCGCAGTCTCTTCGGGGTGCTCCCAGATCGCTTCTTCCCACAGAAAGACGAACCCCAGCTTGTAATCTTCCGGCAGTGGTTCGCCCTCCGCATCGGGATGAATTCCAACGAAAAAAGCGAACTGATCGAGATGGGTGAACTCGTCGGGGTTGGGCAACTGAATCTGGGCTGCCTGGTCGATCCGGTCGAAACCATCAACGAAACCGTCTGCGGCGGCAAACCAGAACTGCTGAGCCAGTGTATCCGGCGATTCCAGCCAGGGAAGCAGCACATCGAAGCGTATCTCCTCCAGATCACTGAACCAGTCCAGGGGTTCGGGAATCGATCGCAATCGGTCGCTGTGCTCACTGAGCCGTTCGGGCACGTCAAACTCCCGGGCGCTGAAATTCCAGGCAGCCTGAACAATCGGCTCCTCAAACGCCGGCAGCTCCATCTCGTAAACACTGCGCTCGGAGACCGGATGGTTCGCCCGCCCCTCTTCGGTGTAGGTCTGCACCGCATCGACGATCAGATCCGGCTCATCATCACCGTGCAAGACGGCCGCCAGCACCAGGTCGTAGACATCCTCGCTGGTCGGCTCCATCTTGTGTTGCCACTGGTTCATCTGCTTCGGCAGTCGAACGAACGCCGAGAAAATCCCCCGGTCGATGTCCGAACGTAGCTGCCCGGCCTCCGCAAAAGCAGCGTATCGGCGGAGCCGGTCCACCGTCGCATACACCGCCACCGCGTCGTCACCGAACAGATAGCGGCGCATCGCCGGGCTGTCGGCCAGCATCACCTCGTGGTCGCTTTCGGTCAGCAGTTCGATGCGCCGTTTACCCTGGTCTGAAGACCCGTCGACATCGGTCAGCAGATCCACGAGCACCACGCCGTCGGCGGCCTTCTTCTGGATCATCTGATGGCAAACCAACGCGGCGAGCTCCCCCTCATCACAACCCTGCTTCATATCGGCGGCCAACGCCTGCGCATCGTCAGCCGGGATGATCATCCGCATATGCCAGCCCCGCGGCAGCAACTCGTCGCTTCCGATGGGAACCCCCCACTCCAGATAGTCCCAGAACAGCGCCGGCACCGCCGGCCCCACCGCCAGATCCACCGCGTCCTCCACCTCTTCGGGCACCCCATCGACCACCGTCTCCAGTGCGTTTTCGACGCCGAACAACGACGGCGCGGTGTAGGGCTCACCGGCGGGAATGTCCATCGGGTCGTCCAGCAGCCAGTCCTTCAACTGCGCCGCGACAGCGGCGCCTTCGTCGGGCTGAAGTCTCACCATCACCTGCGTGTTCGCCGGCAGATGTTGTTGGAGCCTCTCCGTTTCGGCCTCCACCTGCTCTTCACCCACGTCGTGGGCGGGCGACCAGGCGCGCTCAGCGGAATCGGTGGCACAACCGACGAGCACGAACAGCACAATCAACAACAACAAACAGCGGTTCGACATGTTCAGGCCTCGGGTCGTGAGTCTTGGGTCGTGAGTCTTGGGCCTCGCCAACAATTCGATTTTCCGACTGGGGGCGGCTCTTCGGCGACGATGCATTATGCTGACGCGAAGGCACGGAACGCGAAGGCACGGAACGCGAAGGCACGGAACGCGAAGGCACGGAACGCGAAGGCACGGAA
>SKMT01000227.1 GCA_007120915.1 Myxococcales bacterium
GGAAAAGATGGAAGTGCCGACCTTCCTCAGAAAGCAGCCGGGCAACAAAAACGATCAGTCCTCCTGATCGACAAGCGCCCAGCAATACTGACAGTTCGATCATGCAAATTGTGCTGCGATCGGCGGTGTTCGATCGCAGCGATGCGGTTGTGCGTCTCGTGTCGTGCGTCGGGAGGGCGACCTCACGACCTCACGACCTCATGTACCTACGACGTGGAGCACGATGATGAACACCGAGGCGTTGGACTCGATTTCTGTGGTGCTTGTCCAGCCGCAGGATGACATCAACATCGGCACAGCCGTGCGGGCGGCGCGCAATTTCGGGATTGAGTCGACGCGGCTCGTCGATCCCGCCAGCGCCGATCCGGACAAGATCTCGATCAGCGCTCCCCGATGTGAAGAAATTATCGATAACCTTCAGCGGTACGACGAGCTGGACGAAGCGATCGACGACTGTGTTTTGACGCTGGGGCTGACAGCGCGGCGTCGCACGGCGAACTGGCGACAGCTTCAGCCTCGCCAGGCCGCACGGGAGGCGGTGCGCCAGACCGAGAAGGGACGGGTGGCGTTGCTGTTCGGCCGCGAGGACCGGGGGCTTTCGAATCGCCAGCTCGACCGCTGCCAGGCGGTGGTGACCATTCCGACGAATCCCGACTACAGCTCACTGAACCTGGGTCAGGCGGTGTCGGTGATGTTGTGGGAACTGTTTCGGGCGGCAGCAGAAATCGACACCGAGGATGTGCCGCTTGCCGATGTGGGTGTCGACAGCGAGTTCGATCCTGCCCCGGCAGGGGGGCTCGAACGGATGTTCGACCAGGCCGAAGAGGCACTGGAGACGATCGAGTTTTTCAAAACGGAGCACCACGACCACATCATGCGCACGCTTCGCAGTGTCTTCTTCCGGGCGCAGTTGGACAGCCGCGAGCTGGCGATCTGGCACGGGATTTTCAAGGAAGTCGTCGAGTATATGAAGCGGGTTGGCTCTGGGCGCTAGGCTCTGGGCGCTGGGCGCTGGGTGCTGGGCTCTGGGCGCTGGGTGCTGGGCTCTGGGTGGTGGGCTCTGGGTGGTGGGTGTTAGGTGGTGGGCGCTGGGTGGTGGGCTCTGGGTGTTGGGTGGTGGGGGTTAGTCGGCGACGAAGCAGTAGGACGCGGAGGCGGTGCGGTCGTCGATGCACTCGTGGTCGTCGCGGCACTCGGCGCTCGAAGAGCAGGTGCGCATGCAATAGGACTCGTGGCTGCCGAATTCGACGCAGGTCGCCTCGGAGGGGCAGTCACCGGGGCGGCAGTCCGAAATCGTGCAGAACCCTCCGTCAACGGAGGTGTCGCAGATCAGCGTGTCTTCACCGCAGTCAGTGTCGTCTTCGCAGGCATCTCCCACTTGCGGCCCCCCGCAGCCGAGCATCATAGTTGTCAGAACCACAATGGCTGCGGCGAAGAGCGGGCGGATCGCAGTGGAACGGAAGAACTGAGCAGTTTTGGCTTGTTGTCGCACTGGGTAATCGTCTCCGTGAGCGCAGGATGGGAAGATTGACCACATCGTCACACCACCTTGTTGTGTACCGTCGGGCCGAATCGAAGACAAGATAGAAGATGGAACCTCCTTCCAGACAGAGGCGTGATCTCGAGGTAGGGGCGGTACTGTCGGTGGTGGTGCATCTGACGCTGATCGCGCTGCTGGTGGTGTTCTTTCCGACCGTGGATGACGAGGAAAAGCCGCGCGAAGAGTCAATGGAGGTGGTGCTCGAAGACGAACAGCCCGTCCCTGACGCCGCGGAGGATCCCCAGCAGGAGGAGGCCCCGGAGTCCGAAGCCGAACAACCTCCGGAGGATCAGCAAGAGGAGCCTGAGCCCAAGCAGCAGGAAGAACAGGAAGACCAACCGGACGACGAAGATCCACCAGACCCGGAGTTGATGGAGCGGTATGCCGTCGAACAGATCACCGACGGCGAAGAGCCGGATGAGGCGGACCATATCTCCGATGAGGCTCACACCACCGAAGAAGAGACCGTCGCCGAGACGACGACGCTCGAGGATGTAGAGCCGACGGATGACCCGGAGGCCAAAGAGCAGGAGGCGGAGACGGACCGCGAAATTGCGATGGAGACTCCCGAAGAGCTGATCGAGCAGCCCGATCTGGTTGACCCCACCGAACTGGAGGAAGCTGAACAGCCGGAGGAGACCGAGCCGGACATGGCAGAAGATGAGCCGATGGACGAGGAGCCTCCCCCCCAGGAGGAGCCCGTCGACGAGCAGGAGCTCGCCGAAGAACAGCCCGAGGAGCCCAGCGAGTGGCGTGACCCCGACGAGATGTTTGTCGAGCAGCCCGATGCCGACGAAGAGGTCCCGGAGGCGCAGCAGGAATTCGATCAGGAGGCGGCGTTCGCCCGAGATTTTGAGCGTGCCAAAGAGATGTTCGACGAGCAGGAGGTCGCAGACGGCGATGATGCGCGCGCTCAGGGAGGGCGCCAACTGCTGGCGAACTGGCAAGAAAATGAAGAGGCGATGCGCGCGAGCCTGGAAAACTTCGTGCCCCACGTCCAGCCGGGCAACCACACTTCGGTGAACGCCCAGCAGGCCGATCACGCCAGCTACATCGCCCGGATGCACCGGACGATTCACGCCAACTGGGGCAACGGGTTTTTGCCCCGGGTGTCGAACAACTTCCCGGCGAACCATCCCCTCAATGACCTGAGCCTGGAGACGGTCGTCGAAATCGTCATCGACGCCGACAGTGGCCAGGTCGACGAGACGGTACGTATTAAGCCATCGGGCAACGAGATGTTTGATGCGGAGGCGCTGACGGTGGCCCGAAACGTCGGTGACCAGCCGGATCCGCCGGACTCCATCGTCAGCCCCGACGGCAACGTGTATATCCACTGGAGGTTCTGGCGGGACCAGCGCCAGTGCGGCACATTCGGGGTGCGGATCTATCAGTTGGAAGAGGGCGCTGAACGACGAGGAATCGACGACGGGTGACCGCCGTTCAGATAGCTTGACTTCAGCCAGGCCCACCGATAGGTTCCCGGCTCGTACGCGACCTCGGAGCGACTCTCCATGGGTGAGTCTCCGGGGTTTTTTCTTCGCCCCGCCGCGTCTGATGGCCGGCTTCAACAGGGTGGAGAAAACGTACCGGAGCACAGCACTGACATCTTTACTTCAACACAAAGGAAACCCCATGGCTTTGCATCCGGATCGGAAAGCAGAAATTATCGACAAGTACCAACGCTCGGAAGGCGATACGGGTAGCCCCGAAGTGCAGATTGCACTGCTGACGGAGCGTATCAACGAGCTTCAGGGTCATTTCGCCGACCACAAAAAGGACCACCAGTCCCGACGAGGTCTGCTCAAGCTGGTAGGTCAGCGGCGAAAATTGCTGCGGTATCTCAAGAAGACTGACATCGAGAGTTACCGAGAGCTCATCAAGGATCTTGGGCTGCGTAAGTAAGCAGGAACAATGACGCACCGGGCTGTGTTCATCGCACAGTTCGGGGCGTGTTCCCGAAGTCCGGAACGACGGGCGAACAGAGGGTCAACGGAGTCCGACGACGCGTTGGGTAGCCTGTAATCGGCACCGCCAGAGCGCTGGTGAGGCGGGTTACATGCTACGTGACGAAATTGTGGAAGGGCCCGGCGACGCAATGGTCGCTCAGTATACCGGGATCAGCATTGCAGGCCGATGAGACGGTCTTTTGCGGTGGTGTATCCGGTGGTCGATTCCGGCAGAAGCACTCATTTAACTGAGGCACCCTGCCAATGGTGGCAGTGTGCCGGACTCGACAACGAGACGAGGAAACGACATGGCGATATTGCGAGAAGGCGCCAAATACGGCGACAAAGAATTGACTCTGGAAACGGGGCGGATGGCCCGTCAGGCCAACGGGGCGGTGACCGTCCAGTTCGGCGACTGCATGGTGCTTTGCACCGCCACCGCCGGCAGCCTGCGACCGGACCTGCCGTTCTTTCCGCTGATCTGTGATTACGTGGAGAACTTCTGGGCCGCCGGTTCCATCCCGGGCGGCTATTTCAAGCGCGAAGGAAAGCCGGGAGCGAAGGCGACGAAGACCAGCCGTCTGATCGACCGGCCGGTTCGACCGCTGTTTCCCGACGACTACATGAACAACACCCAGTGCATCGCCTGGGTGGTCTCAGCAGACAAGGTCTACGACACGGATGTGCTGGCGGTCACCGGCGCTTCGACAGCGCTGATGATCAGCGACATTCCCTGGAACGGGCCTGTCGCTGCTGTTCGCGTCGGCCGGGTCGACGGAGAATTCATCGCCCACCCGACCTTCGAACAACGCGAAGAGTCGGATCTGGACCTGGTGATGGCCGCCCGCGGCGAGTCGATCGTGATGGTCGAAGGTAAGGCCCAGCAGGTTCCGGAAGACGAGATTGTGGAAGCGCTGGAGTTCGGTCGTGAGTCCGTTCAGGACGTGCTGGATCTGCAGCTTCAGCTTGCCCGGGAAGTGGGCAAGGAGACGATGGACTATCCGAAGCGCGGCCGCGACGAAGAGCTGTTCGACGCCGTCAAGCAAGCCGCCGAGGACAAGGTGCGGTCTGTGGTTCAGGTCACCGAGCGCTCCGAGCGCAAGGAGCAGTTGAGCCAGCTCAAAGATGAGACCATCGAGCAGTTGTCCGGCCAGTTCGAAGATCGGGGAGGCGACATCAAAGATGCCGTCGACGATCTCAAGAAGAAGGCGATGCGACAGCGGGTGGTCGAAACGGGCATCCGCATGGATGGTCGAAAGCCCACGGATGTACGTGATGTCACCTGTGAGGTCGGTCTGGTGCCCAAAGCCCACGGCTCGGCGCTGTTCACCCGTGGAGAGACCCAGGCGCTGGTGACCTGCACGCTGGGAACGGAACGCGACCAGAAGCGCATGGACACCCTGGAAGGGGACTTCAAGAAAGACTTCATGCTCCACTACAACTTCCCGCCGTTCTGTGTCGGTGAGGCCAAGCCGCTTCGCGGCACCTCGCGTCGAGAGCTGGGCCACGGCATGCTCGCCGAAGGCTCGCTGAAGCCGGCGCTGCCCGACCAGACCGAGGACTTCCCCTACACCATCCGCGTGGTCAGCGATGTGCTGGAGTCGAACGGTTCCAGTTCCATGGCCAGTGTCTGCGGTGGTTCCCTGGCGATGATGGATGCCGGTGTGCCGGTCAATCACGCCACCACCGGGATTGCGATGGGTCTGATCAAGGAAGGAGACGACCTGGAGATTCTCACCGACATCCAGGGCGCCGAAGACTTCATGGGTGACATGGACTTCAAGATCTGTGGCACCGAAGAGGGTGTGACGGCGTTTCAGTTGGACACCAAGATCCAGGGGCTTCCCAAAGAGGTGATGTCCAACGCGCTTGATCAGGCGCGCGAGGGTCGCATGGAGATTCTGGAAGCGATGAACGAGGCGCTGGCAGCTCCCCGCAAGGATCTGTCGCCGAACGCCCCGCGCATGGTTACGGTGCAGATTCCGACCTCCGAGATTGGAACCATCATCGGTTCCGGCGGAAAGACCATCCGCGCCATCCAGGAGACCACGGGCACCACGGTGAACGTCGAAGACGACGGAACCGTCAAGATTGCCTCCACCACCGCCGAAGGTGCCGAGCAGGCCATCGAGATCATCGAGGGACTGACCGAGCAGCCGGAAGTGGGCAAGATCTATCGCGGTACCGTCAAGACGGTGGTCGATTTCGGCGCGTTCGTCGAAATTCTGCCTGAAACCGACGGGCTGTGCCACATCTCGGAGCTGACCGAAGGGCGTGTCGACAAGGTCGAGGACGTGCTGCAGGAAGGCGATGAGTGCCTGGTGAAGGTGCTCAATTACGAGCAGAAAAGCGGCAAGATCAAATTGAGCCGCCGCGCCGCTCTCGCGGAAAAGGGTGAAGACGCGGAAGACCAGCTCAACGACTGAGCAGGTCTGAGGCGATAAAACCAGAGCCGGCGTCTCTCTCGGGAGGCGCCGGCTTTTTTTGTGTCAGCGCCGGGATTGTTGCTCCACCGAGCTTCTGGTAGCGTGTTCGCGACACTGGATTGATACGGAATTCGACTCCGGGAGATAGCGATGCGACGCGTTGCTTCGATGCTGATCGCCTTGTTGGCCATTACCCTGATAATGTTGCCGGCCACTGCCAGCGCTGATCTGGGAGGAGTACTCGACGACATTGAGTGGGGAGATGATAAGGAGACGGTGCTCGAGAAGATTCGAAGCGCCAAGCTCAACGAATTGCGCGACGATGACCGGCTTCGAGCCGACCAGCGGGCAATGCAGACGGCGCGCCAGCAGGCGCTGGACCGGATGCGTCATATTGAGGACAGCTACACGGTACTGGAGGGTGATCGCACGGGCTTCGAAGTCAGCGTGATTGCTCCGGAGTTCACTGCCGACAATAACGAATCGATGCTGCGGGTGCGCGACAACATCGCGCAGCGGTTTTACTTTTTCCTGGAGGGAGAGTTCTACAAGCTGGTGATTGCCTACGACGAGGAACACATCGAAAACGTAGGCTTCCAGAACTTCGTGGAGCAGACGGGCCAGCAGTACGGTTCCCCGAGCTCGACGGGCGACGAGACGGTGACCTGGCGAGACAGCGATCACCTGCTGACGGTGCGTGACCAGCGCAGCTATTTCGGAACCTACACCATGACGTTCAGCGACCGTGAGCGCGTCGAAGAGCTGGAACGAGCGGGCGAGACCTTCGGCGGAAACGACGAGGAGCCGGAGGACGTGGGAGTATCCGAGCGCGTGGAAGCCGTCACGACACCGGGGGAAGATGAGTCGCAGGGCGTCGTCGATGATATGATCGGTGGCGAACAGCTCGACGTCGACTTCAGCACCGACGAAGAAGAGGACGAAGCCGACGAGGAAGAGGAAGCGACGGCCGCGGCCGACGAGCCGGATCCGCAACCGCAGCAAGATGAGCCGTCGCCGGCACCAACCCAGCCCGCCGGTGGGGATGACGATGATGACGATGATGACGTGGTCATCTACTAGACACGTGCCGGCCAGCGTCACAACTCGCTGACCGGCGCAGTCAGAGCAGGAATAGACACCGGGGGTGAAGTACTTTGCGCAGATGGCGGGGTTGACCGGCTATGCGGGGATGGTTACTGACCGTGTGCACGATTGCCCAACCCGAACCCGTGTGTGGAACCGATGACCGACTCACCGTGGACAACAACACATAGACCGTCGCACCGTGGCTCCAGCCTGTTGGCAGCGCTGGCAGCATTTGCTGCTGTCACCCTGGCCACAGCGGCAGCCTGGGCGGGCGACGGCGGTGAGAGCGCTGCGCGCTGGCCGCTGGTGGCGGCTTCGGCGGCAATGGGCGTGGTGGGGCTTGTGGTGATGGGGATCCGACAGGGTTGGTCGCAGATGAACCGGGCGGGCCGAGTGGGTCGGGTGGTCGGTGTTGCGCTGTTTGCGCTGGGCTGTTTCGGCGCGTTGTATGCCTTGACCGAAGCTCCGCCGGGGGGCCAGGCGGTCGACTGGGTCGAAACCTATGAGGAAGGCCAAGAACGGGCCGAAAAGACCGACCGGCCCTTGATGGTCGACTTTACCGCTGACTGGTGTACGGCCTGCCAGGAGCTGGAAGCGGAGGAGTTTGAGCATCCGCCGATTCGTGAACGGCTGGAAGAAGAGTTCGTTCCCGTCCAGATCGACTACGATGAGGAGACGGCGGACACTGAGGAGGCGGTACAACGCTTTGAGGTCGCCGGGCTGCCCCGGGTGGCATTTGAGACGCCGGACGGCGAATTTATGCGGGGGGTCAGCTTCGAAGGCGTGGTCGACATCGACGAGTTCGACCAGCGGCTCGACTATGTGCTCGCCGGCGAAGACGCAGACACCGGTGGGTGGATGGACGAGGCGCTGGCCGGGCGCGGTCTGCTGGCGGTGTTCTTGCTGGTGTTCGGAGCCGGGATTCTGGCCAGTCTGTCTCCCTGCATCTATCCGCTGATCCCGGTGACCATCGGAGTGTTGGGGGCGAAGGAGGCGCAAACGCGGCGCGAAGGGTTTGTGCTCAGCCTCAGCTATGTGGCCGGGATCGTGGTGATGTACTCGGCGCTGGGGATGGTGGCGGCACTGCTGGGTACGGTGTTTGGAGGCTTCTTCCAGAACCTGTGGTTTCAGGGAATGATCGCGGCGGTGTTCATCGTGCTGGGGTTGGGGTGTCTGGGGGTGTATGACATCCGACTGCCCGCCGGGTTGCAGGACCGGGTCTCGAAGACCGGGGGCTCTGGCCACGGTGGGGCGTTTGCAATGGGGATGGGCGCCGGAGTGTTGGCAGTGCCCTGTGTGGGGCCGGTGGTCGCGGGGATTCTGGTGTACGTGGCTGACCAGGGCGACGTGATGCTGGGATGGTCGCTTCTGACGGTGTTTGCGGTGGGGATGGGGCTGTTGTTTCTGGTGGTGGGGACCTTTTCGTCGGCACTGCAGCGGTTGCCCCGTGCCGGTGGGTGGATGGAGGGGGTCAAGGCGATATTCGGTGCGGTCTTTCTGGGGCTTGGGCTGTATTATCTTCGGCTGGTGGTACCCTGGCTTCGAGAGGGAACGGACCTGGTGTGGCAGTGGATTGCACTGGGATAGAGGCGACGAAAAGGGGCAGGGGA
>SKMT01000178.1 GCA_007120915.1 Myxococcales bacterium
ACACCGGCCGAACATCATCCCACACATGCCGCACATAGCCCTCGGCGAGATCCCCGGTAATCGCAATCATATCGCCCTCCAGCGCCTCGACCCGCTCTGCGATCGCCTCCACCCGCGGGCGTCGAATCGTCTCCCCGACGTGCATGTCCGAAAGCTGTACGATTCGGAATCCGTCCAACCCCTGCGGCAGCGTCTCAATCGGCACCGTCACCTCTTTGACGTCCGGAATCTTCCGCGCCTGATGCACACCCACCCGCGTCGCCATCGCCGTCGCCGCGACGACCCCGCCATTAATGCCGAGTTTCATCAACCGGCGCCGCTCCGGGTTTTGTGGCCCTGGGTCTTTGCCCTTCGACGTCGCCCGACCGGCGGCCCACACCCCCACAAGCCCCAGGTCTTTGAGCACCGTAAACACGAACAGAAGCACGAACGCCCCTGCTCCCAGATACCCCACCCAGGCCGCCACCACATGAAGCGACGCCATGTGATCGAGCCGACCCACCACCATCGCCGTCGGGGTCAGCACGAAATGCCCCCCGAACAGCATCCAGCAGACCCGCCGCCAACGCGGCGTCATCGGCTCCCCAAAGCGGGCGGCCACATAGATGTGACCCGCCGCCCACAACAACCCGAACGGTAACAGCGAAAACAGAAGTTGGGACATCGTCGGTACGACCTTCTACACCGGTTTCGGTTCACCACGCGCGCGCCGCGCGTTCACAGGTCAACCGATCCTACCGACGATCCTATTCCACAACCAGACTGTAAGTTTTTGATATTGTTAAACTTCCACGATGACGGATAGCTCCTTGTGACTGAGCATTGGCGCTTCCGAAGCGCTTGAAATGGCACAATCTCAGTCCCCCGGGCAGCCTGAACTACGGCTAGCCCGGGGCCACTGGTCGAGCACCGAACCTCCGCCAACCACCCAACACCGACCACCGACCACCGACCACCCAACACCGACCACCGACCGCCGACCACCCAGCGCCCAGCACCCAGCACCCAGCACCCAGCACCCAGAGCCCAGAGCCCAGAGCCTAGATGCTGAGATCATCGCCCGGCTGCGCCAGCTCGATGTCCAGATCACTTCTCCCCAGCGACGTGCCCACCGCCGCCGCAGCCCGCACCATCAGTGAATCTACGGGCACATACCGCGTCTTGTCGGCTACCTTCTTCAGCTCCACCGTGCTCATCCGTCCATTTTGCAGCGCCACCATCTCCCCGAATCGGTCTGCCGCAACCAGCGAGGCGGCGTAGATGCCGAAGTTTGTCGCCAGATTTCGGTCAAACGCCGTCGGCGTGCCCCCGCGCTGGATATGCCCCAGCACGGTGGTGCGGATCTCGCTGTCCACCATCGGTTCGAGCTTCTCCTTCAGGAAGTTGCCGATCCCGCCGAGCCGCACCGGATCGGGGCTCTCTTCGATAGTTTCGCGCACCACCTGTTCGCCCCCCTCCGGTTTGGCGCCCTCTCCGACGACGATAATCGTGAAGTTCTGATGCTCATCGCGTCGCCGGCACACCCGGGCGACCTCCTCGATGTCGAAGGGAATCTCCGGGATCAGAATCACGTCCGCCCCTCCCGCCATCCCCGCATGAAGGGCGATCCAGCCGGCATACCGGCCCATCGTCTCCAGGATCATTACGCGGCCGTGGCTCTGGCCCGTCGTCTGCAGCCGATCGACGGCATCGGTGGCGATGGACACCGCCGTGTCAAACCCAAAGGTGCGTTCGGTGTGCATCAGATCGTTGTCGATGGTCTTGGGAACCCCGACGCTTCGGATGCCCACCCTGCCGAGCCGATGAGCGATCGTCATCGTGCCATCGCCGCCGATGACCACCAGCCCATCCAGCCCCAGTTCGTCGTAGTTTGCTTTCACCCGCTCCGATACGTCATCGCCGTCGGCTTTGAAGTACGAGAAGGGATTTGCCTTGTTGTGAGTGCCCAGGATGGTCCCGCCGGCGGGCAAAATCCCGCTGACGTCGATGTACTCCAGTTTGCGATACTTGTTCTCGATCAGCCCCAGAAACCCCTCCTCAAAGCCGATCACCTCCGCATCGCACTGCAGTATCAGACTCTTGGCCACCGCCCGGATCACCGCATTCAGCCCCGGGCAGTCTCCACCGCCGGTCAATATCCCGATCTTCATCGTCACCTCTCCTCGCATTCCCGTTCATCTCACCTGCTGCACCGTCGAACGTAACATGCCCATCCCCCACGACCCCACGACCCCACGACCCCACGACCCCACGACCTCACGACCCCACGACCTCACGACCTCACGACCCCACCTCCAGCCGCTCTACCAGCACCTCAAGAAACTCGCGTACCTGCGCCGGAGCCTCCAGCCGATACAACGCCGCCGTCTCCCGCGGCTGGTCAGCCACCAGAATGCCGACCCCGTCGTTGCGGATCACCTCGAACGCATCTTCGTCGGTGGTGTCGTCACCGATGTACACCGGGGTGAAGCGGCTGTCCGGGTCCGTTCGCCGCCGAATCGCAAGCAACGCCGTTCCCTTGTCGACGTCGACGTCCGGCTGCAGCTCTCGGACCATCTTGCCCACTCCCTTCTTCAGCCCTTCTGCCTGGTCGACCGCATCCTGCAGCGCCTTCTCGACGATCTCCTGGGCTTCGGGGCGGCGCCGGAAATGCACGGCAATCCCAAACCGCTTGCGCTCAATCTCCACCCTCGGCGCCTCCGAAAAGCGCTCACGCAACCAGTCTTCTTGCTCGTCGAGCATCGGTATCAACCGCTCCAGCTCCTCATCCACCTCGCGCCGGCCCTGCGGGTCCACCAGATCCATCCCGTGGCTGCCGGCATACCAGATGCCCTCCACGCCCAGTCGCGCTCGCACATCATCGACGTCGCGCCCACTGATCACCGCCACGGGCACCCGCTTTGTCACCGCCTCCACCAGCGCCGGTATCCCATCGAGGGGCCGCGCATCACCGGGACGCTCCACAATCGGCGCCAGCGTACCATCAAAATCCAAAAACAGCGCCAGATCATCGACCTGGTCGCGCTCTCTCAGCCATTCCCTGGCATCTTCCATCGTTGTCTCCTGTTGGCAACTCACAGATCTACCGACCTTTCACCATACCGGTCACGATAGACTCCCGGCTATCGGCAGTAGGTTGTTACGCGCCGGCGAATCGGCACGGGTTTCATTCCCTCCATCCCCCATCAACCCCCAACCACTAACCAACCACCAATAACCAACAACCAACAACTACTCCCCCCCTGTCCCACTCGCCGGCTCCGACTCCTCGATCAATCCCACCTTCTCAATCGGCGTCTCCACATCGATGAGCGCCCGGTCCGGAATCGCCTCCTCCTGCGGAATCTCCGGGCCTCCCAGGATCAGCCTGCCGCTTCGGCGCATCCCGATGTAGGCGTACGCCCAGTTCAAAAGCACCACCACGCGGTTGCGAAAACCGACCAGATACATCAGGTGCACAAACAACCAGAGCACCCAGGCGAACATCCCGGCGAACCGATAGCCCCAGATCTCGGCGACCGCCGACGCCCGCCCCAGGGTGGCCATCTGTCCCTTGTCTTTGTACTTAAACGGGCGAGGCTTCTCGCCGATAAGACGAAGCCGGATATTGCGCGCGGCGTGCTTGCCCTGCTGGTTCGCCACCGGCGCCAGCCCCGGCAGTACCTGACCATCCTCCTCAAAATGCGCCAGATCGCCGATGACGTACACCCGGTCGTCCTGCGGCAGCGTCAACTCCGGTTCCACGATGGCACGGCCCATCCGATCGAGCTTCGTGTCCAGCGCCTCGGCCACCGGCGACGCTTTGACCCCGGCGGCCCAGATGACGGTGTGTGCCGGAATGAAGTCATCGCCGATCTGCACCCCCTCGGCGGTGATCTTCTGGACCATCTGATCTAGACGCACCTCCACGTCCATCTCTTCGAGATCTTTGAGGGCGCGCTCTGACGTCTCCTCGTGATACGCCGACAACACCCGCTGTTCGGCATCGGCGAGGATCACCCGCGCTTTCGACGCATCGATGTTGCGAAATTCGCGCACCATCACCCGATGGGCAATTTCGCTGATCGCCCCGGCCATCTCCACTCCCGTCGGCCCCGCCCCCACGACCACGAACGTCAAAAGCCCCCTCGTCAGCTCCGGGTCGTCGGTCCACTCCGCCCGCTCAAACATCTTCAGGATCCGTCGGCGACACTCCAGCGCGTCATCCAGCGTCTTCAGCCCCGGGGCCAGCTTCTCCCAGTCGTCATTGCCGTAGTAGCTGGTCTCCATCCCGGCGGCCACGATCAGATAGTCGTAGCGCAGCTTGCCGGTGTCGAAGAAGACGATGCGCCGGTCTCGATCGATGTCCTCTACTTCCCCCAGCACCGTTTTGACGTTGTCATGGCCCCGCAGCACCATGCGCAGCGGCGCGGCAATGTCTTCGGCGCCCAGCCCGGCGGTGGCCACCTGGTACAACAGCGGCTGAAACAGATGGAAGTTGCGCCGGTCGATCAGATAAACATCCACGTCGACACGCTTGAGCGCCTTCGCAGCGTGCAGCCCGGCGAACCCACCGCCGATGATGACCACCGAATCGCGCCGCGTGGCAATTTCGTGTCGCCCGTCATCTTCATCGGCCATCGGCCTCTCCATCGCCCATCCGGAACTACTGCTGCGTGCTCATCGCCCGTTCGTCGGCAGCTTATGAGATGCCAACCTAAGCTCGAATCGGCCCACGTAAACCTTCCCCTCACTCCACCTTCTCACAGGCCCACCGGTCGCCGCGCTCGCACGCCTGCTCCAGCAGCTCGCGTCCCCGCGCACTTCGATCTTCGTCTTCTTGCAGAATCGCACCTCGTCTGGCACAGCCGTGCTGCTGGCCCAGAGTACAGGCACGCGCGTAGACGGTGGCCGCCTCGTCGAGGTCTTCGTCCACCCCTTCGCCCTCCTCGTACAGCGTGCCCAGAAGCAGACACCCCTCCCCGTCATTGGCATCACAGGCGGTCTGCAACATCCGGCGCGCCCGCACCGGGCTCTCCGGGATGCGCGGGTCCTGCAGAAGCGCCCGGCCTCCCCGACGACAGGCGCGCCGCTCTTCGCCCTCGTTGCACGCTCGCTCCAACACCTGTACCGCCCGACGCACCTGATCACCGGAGGTCGCCGTGCGCAACAGGTGAAACCCCAGGTTGTTACACCCCCGGTCATATCCGGCATCACAGGCGTTTCGATACGCCTCAATCGAGCGGTTTCGATCCGGGTCCTGTTCCCGTCTTCCCTCCTGAAAGGTCACCCCCAGGTTAAAGCACCCCTTCCCGTAGCCCCGTTCGCAGGATTCATCGAAAAACTCGACGGCCCGCTCGTTGTCCGCCTCCACTCCCGTACCCTCTTCGTACAGAAAGGCCAGGCTGTTGCACGACGGCCCATAGCCCTGGCTGCAGCCGATGTGCTGGTAGGTGTAGGCTTTCTCCGGATCTTCAGCGATCCGTTCTCCCTCTTCGGCGAGAAGCCCGATGTTGAAACAGCCCCGTCCGTGGCCCAGCTCGCAGGCGCTCCGAAACCACTTCATCGACTCGTCGACCCCTCCCTCTTCGACACGCCCCTTCAGATGAGCCACCCCCAGGTTGTTGCAGGCAAGGCGGTTGTCCGCCTGACATGCCTCTTCGTACAACTCGGCGGCGCCGAAAGGATCGCGGCGCACCCCGTCGCCACCCTGCTCTCTGATCATCGCCTGCAAGGTGCAGCCGAAATACTCCCCGGCCTCGCAGCTCTTTTCGTACAACTCGTGGGCCCGCCCCGGTTCTTCGCGCCGACCCTCTCCGTCTTCGATCATCGCCCCCAGCATCAGACATCCCTCCGGCCACTCCTTCTCGCAGGCATTCTCGATCATATCGGCGAGCCGTTTCATATCCTCACCGTCATTGGTGTCGATGTCGTACTCCGCGGACAGGTATAGACACCCCTTCGAATCGCCGGCGATACAGCTTCGAAACAGATAGGTCACCGCCCGGGCGTCATTGACGTCGACCCCCCGCCCGTAGTGATAGACCCCGCCGACCTGTCGACAGGACGACGGATTGCCCAGATCGCAGCCCCGCTTCCAGATCAGCCGGCCCTTCGACGGGCGCGCCTCACCGCCCTGCCCGTGCAGCGTCATCCACCCCAGCGACATACACGCCTGGCCGACCCCGCCCTCACAGCCGACCTGATACAGCCGCCGCGCCCGCTCCAGATCCTTGTCGACCCCCTGGCCCAGCACCGACTTCGACGCCAGCAGAAAACAGGCCTGGGGATGGTCCTTCTCGCTGCATTTGTGCTCCAGCAGTTCCACCGCCTCTTCGCGCTGCGGGGGCACCGGCGTGCCATCCCACAGAAACTTCCCCACCTCGCTGCATCCCTCCTCATCCTCGTCGCAGGGCCCCTCCACATCCTCCGGCTCCGGCTCGTCGACGACCTCTTCGGTCTTCAACTGCTCGACCGGCGGCCCCGACGCACACCCCGCCGCAACCATCACCAGCACCACCAGCCACGCCCCCAACCCCCGACCCTTTCGGATATGTTCCGCGGTCATTCGCAATGGCCGTCCAATCCCGAATCCGTTCATTGTTCGCCACTGCTATGATAGAGTTCCATGACACTTTCGGACAACATCCACGCACCAACGCCCGTGGTGTCAACCGGGACCATCAGCACCGATATTTCGACGGTCACAACCACCAGGAGTCCCAGATGGCGGGAACAACTCTAGACAACGGAACCATCATCGGTGGCAACTACCGTATCGACCGGCCCATCGGCCGCGGTGGTTTTGCCAACGTCTACCAGGGCGTTCACACCGACAAGAACCACAGGGTGGCCATCAAGATCTTCGACCCCGCTGCACATGGTGACGAAGACGGACGCCGCGCCGACCGTTTCCGACGCGAGGCCCGGCTGGTCTCCAGACTCCAGCATCCCAATACGGTGACCATTCTCGACTACGGCGTCGACGACGACGGCACCGCCTTTCTGGTCATGGAGTATATCGAGGGGACCACCCTCCAACAGCTTTTCGACCGCCACAGCCGGCTCGAACCGGTACGGGCAATCACGATCTTTGTTCAGATTCTGGCCAGCCTCCAGGAGGCGCATCAACGCGACATCATCCACCGTGACCTCAAGCCGGCCAACGTCATGCTCGTCTCCGACTCCGAGGGCAATGACGCGGTGAAAGTGCTCGACTTCGGCATCGCTCAGGCCCTGCGTAAAGACAGCGAAGATGACGGCGAGAAACTCTTCGTCGGAACTCCGCGCTATGCCGCCCCTGAACAGCTAACGGGCACCGACCTGTCGCTTGCCACCGACATCTACGCCGTCGGCGCGATGCTGTGGGAGGCACTCGTGGGCGAACCGATGGTCTCCACCAACGCCATCACCGAATGCGTCCGCTTCGCCACATCTTCCGACCCCTGGAGACTGCCCGATGATGCCCAGGTTCCCCCACAGTTGCGCGAAGTGATCGAACGCGCCGTGCGCAAACCCCAGGCAAACCGATTTCAGAACGCCTCCGCCATGCTGCGAGCGCTCGAAGACTGCGAAGCCGCCCGGCGCGCCGAACTGCCCGAACTCGACGACGACTCCCCCTTCGCCGGCTCCAGCGGTGTCTTTGACCCCAACGTCACCGACGATGAACACCGGGGACCGTCGCTTCTGGACGACGATGCTGACGACGAATTCGACTCCGCCTCCAATGCACCTCCACCACTTCCCGGCGCCTCTCGCTCCGACACCCCGCCTCCCACGATGGCCCCCACCCGGGATAACCCTGCACCCTCCGGCGATGAGCCCGAACTCGAACTCGATCTTCCTGCCGACGACCAGCGCGACCAAACCGAACAGCACGAACCGAAACACTCGCCCCACCGCCCCGACACCGCCTCACAGCACCGCGATGAATCCGACCCCGATCGGGATCCGCCCTTTGATATCGAACCGGTGATGCAGCGAGTCGAACCGGTGATGCAGCGAGCCAGCGAGTTGATCGAACGCATCGGCGTCGGGCCCGCCGTCGCCATTGCCTTCGCTGTGGTCTTCGCCGGGCTCTTCGGCGTCGTCGTGCTGACCGTCGCCGGCGGCTCCGGCTCCCCCGACCTCGACGACATCGACTTCGAAGCCGCCCCCGCTGACGACGAGCCCTTCGAACTTGCCGAAACCTCTCCCCATGACACCGACGATATCATCGCCACCATCCGTCTTAACGGCTGGACCATTGACCGCTCTCGCGACCCCGTAGAAATGTCGGATTACACCTACCGCGCGCTGCGCATCCGCTCCGGCGACGACACCCTGGGGCTGCGGCTGTACGTCGCGCACCACGCAGACGCCATCTCCCAGCTCGAACGCGACATCTCCACCCCTGACCGCCACCTGACCTTCGACCACATCGTCGTCAAACTCAGCCCCGATGACACCGACGCACGCCGCGCCGCCGACGAACTCATCGAAATCCTCAAAGAGCACCGCACCGAAGTCGAACAGCAGTAGCTTTTCTGGTCACGGTCACGATAGCCTCCGGGCTATCGGCAGTAGATTTTCTGGTCACGATAGCCTCCGGGCTATCGGCAGTAGATTTTCTGGTCACGATAGC
>SKMT01000544.1 GCA_007120915.1 Myxococcales bacterium
CCGCCGTGGCCGCCGCCGGACTTGATCTTGATGTGGCCCGGCTGCAGGTCGATGTCGTCGTGCAACACCAACGTATCTTCGGGGTCGATGTCGTAGAAGTGCTGCGCAGCCTGCACGGACTTGCCCGATTTGTTCATGTACGTCTCGGGCTTGAGAAGTACCACATCCGCTCCGGCGATGCGCGCCGTGGTGTAAAAGCCGTCGAACTTCGACTGACTCAACGGTGCGCGGTAGCGCGACGCCAACCGTTCCAGGGCGCGAAACCCGATGTTATGGCGGGTCCCTTCGTACTTGCGGCCCGGATTACCGAGCCCGACTATCAACTTCCGGCTCACAACGCGTTACGCTCCCGGAGCCTGGGCGCCCTCGCCGGCGCCTTCCTCTTCTCCTTCTTCGCCCTCGCCTTCGACCGGCTCTTCGCCTTCGGCCAGCTCTTCTTCGGTGGTCGGCGTCGTCGCCGCCGTCGCTGCCGCAGGTGTGGGAGCGACGATCTCTTCGCGGGGCATCTGGATGCGAATCACCGCGTAGTCGATCTTGTGGGCCGGCTCCACCGAATCCGGGTAGTCCAGATCGTCGGCGGTGATGGCGTCGTCGGGACCCAGCTCGGTGACGTCGGCGGTGATCGCCTCCGGGATCTCCTTGGGAGGAGCCCACACTGCCACTTCTCGGCGAATAAAGTGAAGCCGTCCGCCTTCTCGAACACCGGGGGCCTCGCCTTCGGCCTCCACCGGTATCTTCACCTCGATCGGCTCCTCGGGGTTGATGGCCACGAAGTCGGCATGTTGCAGGGTGCGCTTGATCGGCTCGACCTGATAGTCGCGCAACAGCAGGCTTTCGAGCTTCTCGCCATTATCCAGCTCGATGTCGATCACCGTGTTCAGCCCGTGGGGCGTCTCGGTGATCTTTTCGAGCTCCAGCGGGTCCAGAGCGATGGCCACATTCTCGATGTCGAAACCGTAGCAAACCGCCGGGACCAACCCCTCGCTGCGGATCCTGCGGGCCCCGGAACTGCCGGTACTATCCCGCAGTTGGGCCTTGAGTGTGGGGGTCGATTCAGCCATGGGTCTATCCTCCGTCAACCGGCTCAAAACAAACGCGCAGACCTCTTCTCGTTGCGTCGAGACAGCCTGCGCGGCCACTTACGTCGTCAGATGTTGCGACTCGCCGATGCCGACTTGTGCAGACATCGGCGAATCTCTCTTCAAAGCTGGGGTGCCAGGATTCGAACCTGGGAGTCCCTGGACCAAAACCAGGTGCCTTGCCACTTGGCTACACCCCATTGCGCCCTCTGATTTTGGGGCCTGTTTTGTGGGCTGGCCCCTTTGGGCGGGCAGTGTAATTAGCAGCGGCCCACCCCCCTGTCAACCGCTGAACCAAGGATGAACAAAACGGTGCTTTCGGTCGCCTTATTTCACCCTCTTGGTTCGCTGCTAACGCCCCACGACCTCATGGCCTTATGACCCTATGAACTTACCACCCCGCCGACCATTCGGGATTTCGCCACCGTCGCTCGATGGGCCAAAGGCGCCATCGCTACTTCAGTCGGTCGCTGAACGGCGCGCCCGAGAATGCTCAGGAGCCACGGTCGCGTTGCATGCCGGTCTGCGATCTTGGGCAGTGATATCGACATCAAAGCTGAGTGTACCCGGTAAAGGCGCCCTGCGCGGAGGTTGTTTCCGCCTCCTGCGGTCCATGACCTCACGACTTCACGACCTCACGACTACTCACAGTAACCGCCGGCGCTGCACTGCGCACCGCAATCGGGATCATCGTCCGGGCAGCAGTCGTCAACCGGGTCGGTACAGGGGATCCGACAGACCTGATTGACACACTCGGCGTCATCTCCACAGTCATCGTCAAAATCACAGGGTGGAAAGCACACACCGAGTCCGTCGAGGTTGTAGAACACATACTCGTCGCACACTGTGCCGGTGGGGCAGTCGCCCTTTCCGGGGCGGCAGTACTTTATGCAGTAGTTGTCGGTGTCGAACTCAACGCAGGACTTCGCATCGTCACACCAGGAGCCCGAGGGACTGCACGAGTCCAGCGCCGACATCCCGCTGATGGTGGTATCGCTGGTACAATACCCGGTGCGCTCCCAGCCCACGGCACACACGTCCGATGGTGAGCTGCAATCGCTGGCCCAGGGATCGCAGACCGCGCGGCATTGGCCGGTCTCACCGTCGGGCTCAATGCAGATGACCCCCTCGACACATTCTCCGCCGGGACCACCGCTGCAGGAGTCTCCCTCCATGCCGCTGCCGTCGTCGACGCATTCGCCGTAGGAGTTGTAGAACATCATGCACGTTCCATCGCTGCAGTCAGAGTGGGTCTGACACTGCGACGGCACACAGCCCGGCTCGTCGATATCCTCGAGCTCCAGACAATAGCTCTCCGTGGGACAATCATCGGCGCTGCCGAGATCGTCGCACTTCGGTACACACAACCCGTCGTAGTCGTCCTCGTCCACTTCCATGCACCAGTAATCACCCTGGTCCTCATCGGCCGGATCGCAGCCATCGAAGGCGTCGGAACACGATTCGCCGGGCTCCGAATTGTTGTCGTCGTTGTTCCCGGGTGGAGGCAGCGGGTCGTTATTGCTGTCGTTGTTGGTGTCGTTGTTATCACCACCGTTGGGGGGAGTGATATCGGAGTTGTTGGTGTTGTTCGTCTGGTTGTTGTCGTTGTTCTGAGAGCCCTGGCCGTCTCGCGGCGACTCACAGACCCCGACACTCTCGTCACAGACCTCTCCCTGCGAGCAGTCCTCGTCACTGGAGCACTGCGCCGTTGCCGGCGGTGGCTCATTGCAACCGACCGCCATCGCCACCAGCCCCGCCATCAGCAGTGCTGCCAGCGAACACCATCGGAGCCCGCTCATCCAGTCATCAATCATCAGAAGCCTCCATCCAAATCGGCATTGGCTTTCTCGCCAGTGACCAACAGGGAGAACACAACGCAAAACCCGCCGGGGGCGCCGGCGGGTTGTGTAGCTGATCATGCTGCGATCAGGTGCAAAGTCCCAGCCATCCGAACAGTGGACCACCGGAGAAACCCTGCGAACAACTGGTACCACCGGTGCAACCAGCTCCAGTGGTGTAGTCGCAGAACTGAAGGCATTGATACGACTCCTCCACACACGCCGGAGTCTGTACACCTGCCTCAATGCAGAACGAGTTCTCGTCACACATCATCCCCGCTGAGTCGGAGGGACATTCCTGCAGCGAAGGCAGCGTTCCGTCCATCGCCGGCACGCAATGGCCTTGATGGGGGCTCGCCCCATCGGGATTGACCATCGAGCAGGCATAGTCTTTGGGGCACCCACTTTCGCCGAACTCTCCCACGAAGGGGTCGCACAGCTCACGGCAGGTCGCAGTGGCCACACCGGGGCCGCTGATTCCACCGTCCTGTGGCTCTGTGAACGCTCCGGCGACCACACCCTGCAGGTCGGTGCCACTTCGCGCACAGACCATGCCGGGCGCGCAATTTTGCTCTTCCGGGTTGCCACAGTCTTCACCGTGGGCCAGGTCTCCGGAGGGGGCGCAATAATGCTTGCCGCCCTCCCCGCGCATGCAGGTCTGCTGGTTTTCCGGGCAGCTCGGATCGGTGTTGTCAGCGCCCGGGTCACAGGGAACATGACAGCGGCCCAGATCGTCGTAGTCTCCGCCCATCCCAACGCAGATCTCGTCGTCCTCGCATCCCAGCGCGTCGTTGGTCGACTCACCGGTCTGGCAGTAGGAACGGCAGCTTCCACCTTCGGAGGTTTCATCGCAGTGGTAGCCGTCGGCGCAGTCGCTGTCACCGCTGCAGTCATCACCATGTTCGCTGTCACCGGCGCTCATGCACCAGCCCGCTCCGTCACCGGCGGGCTGGCAACCCTGACCTTCTCCGGAACACTTGCCACGACCCCAGTCATCACTGTCCTCACAGGCTTCAAAGCACACGCCGGTGCCGACCGCCGGGGACGTCGGCACGCCCGGGCCGCTTACGGACATGCTCAGATCCAAGCAGTCTCCACCCAGCGCATCTTCCCCGTCTCCACCGGGGCAGGTGCCACTCGGATCGGATACCGTCGGATCACACAGCGGCAGACACTGGCTTTCGTCGATGTCGGCAAACAGATCCCCGAAGCAGTGCGAGTTGTCCGGGCACTGCTCGGTGGAGGTGCATACATCGTAGTAATCCAGTTCGTGGTCGCTGTCGCGGTGGCACAACCCGTCTTCGCTGGAGACGGGCACGCAGGCGACATCTTCACCACATTGATTGGACTCGCCGCTGAACGGATCGCATCGGTCTCCACAAAACCCGACGCCGTCGGTGACCCCGGCGTCGTCGCCGATACAGTGCTCTCCATCTCCGCACATCTCGTCACCGTCACACGCCGGCGCACAGAAGCTGTCTGCTCCCAGGTCTCCGGCAAACGGAAGATCGGCGTCGACCTGGGCCAACTCGTTCACACAGGTCAGCCCTTCGGCGCAGTCACTGGTATCTGAACAACTGTCACCGGCCTCATTGGTACCTGCTCCCTCGCAGATGTAGGCTCCATTGCCTGCATCAAGGCAATGTTCTCCGTCGCTTAGCTCCTCGGGGCTGTGTTCTCGAAGCTGCGTACAGCCTTCCTCGGTATCGAAGAAGTCGTCACACTCCGCGACCAGACAGACCGCATCGGTCACCCCGTCTTCGTCATCGGGGGTAATGCAGGTTTCACCGCGGTTGCAGAACGGCTGCATCGCGGTCTGTTCCGTGTCTTCATCACACACGCGCTCCTGGCCGCACAGCTCGTAGCACTGGTAGCCCCGTCCCAGGTCCTCACAGCCGAACCCGCTGCCAATGCGCGCGTCCGGATCGCATTCCTGGCCCACCGAAGTACACTCGACGGCCGCGTAGACGCACTCGCTGTTCTCACAGATCTGGCCGGAGACGATACAGTCATCGTCGCTGGAGCAACTGTGGCCCAGCGTGTCTTCGACGCACTCTTCTTCGTTCTCGTCCCAGACTTCCCCGTCGTCGCATTCTTCGGGATCGTCGCCATTGCCGACCACTGCCGGCGGTTCTCCGCACGCCACCACAAACGCGGCGATCAGCGCGACGGTCAAACAGGTCATTCGTATTGTAGCGAGCTGCTGCATTTTCGTGTTCCTCCAGAGTCGCCCCACGGAAGGGGGCAAAGTTCGCTTCCAAATCGGGTAGCGCAAGTTAAGTGACTTTTCGTCGGCATGTCAACGGCCCCTCCCAGCAGGCCCTACAACATTCATACCACCACGCTAAGCCCCCTACCAAAAACGCCGCAACCCGTTAAAATACCAACGGTTTTGCGCCTCAACCCCACTGCCACGACCTCCTCCCCCTTTCCAGTGTGCACTTTCGATCGGTACCCACACCCGTCGCATTCGGTTATCCCACCTCAGTCCCCCGGGCAGCCTGAACTGCGGCTGGCCCGGGGCTACGGGCCGAGCGTTGAACCTCCACTGGTCACCCAGCGCCCAGCACCCAGCACCCAGCACCCAGCACCCAGCACCCAGCGCCCAGCACCCAGCACCCAGCACCCAGCACCCAGAGCCCAGCACCCAGCGCCCAGCACCCAGCACCCAGAGCCCAGCACCCAGCACCCAGCGCCCAGCACCCAGCACCCAGCACCCAGAGCCCAGCGCCCAGCACCCAGCGCCCAGCACCCAGCACCCAGCACCCAGCACCCAGCGCCCAGCGCCCAGCGCCCAGCGCCCAGCGCCTATTCAGTGCATTCCGACGTGCTTGTAGCGGCGCAACAGTTTGCGACCCGCCTCGCTTTCACACAGATCGGCAATGCGCTGAACCAACGCTCGCTCCATGCGAACCCCGGACTCACCGAACAGCCGATCTCGGCGGGCATAGGCTGCATCCACGCGTCGCAACAGCTTCTCGAGCCGGCCCTGCATGTACCCGGAAGCCCGGAAATTAAACCGGGTACCGTCCACCAATTCGGCGCTGACCTCTCGCCTCCCGCTTCCATTGGCACGGGCCCGATAATTGGCCACAAGCACCGACCAGTAGGTGCCCAGAAACTCCGCAAACAGCGGCTGCAGCCGCGATATATCTTCGTTCACCCCGTTGCCCGCGACCACCGACGGGGGTCGGTCAGCCATCCCATCGATGCGCTCGATGTAGGCGACGACCGACGGATAGTCCTCTAATCTTCTCCGCCCTGTCGGATCTCGATAGTACTGCACCAACTGACCGTAGATCGAAAAATCGGCTATCGTCGGATACTGACCGAACAGGTAGCGCTGACTTCCCGACAACAGCGCCTCCAGTACTTCCAGACAGCGCAGTGCCGATCCCTGTAAGGCAGGATCGTTTTCAGCGCGCACCCCGGTAGCGTCGATCTGGCGCTGAATCCATTTTCCGACCTGCCGTCCCACCACCCGTTCTCCCACCGGAACCACCCCGGTGAGTTCCCGCCCTATCAGGCCGCTGATCCGCTCCGCATCCTCGTGGTGGCGCCACCGGGAGTGCATCACCCAGCGCACCAGCCATTCGTCGGCGAAATCCTCCAGAATCCACGCCAGCGTCTCGCCCTCACTGCCGGGAAGTGTCGGGCGACTGGACCGCTCCATGACATACTGGGTGATGCGCGTGGAGTCATTGATCGCCCAGCTTCCTCGCCGCAGTACCGGCACCATCGTCTTGCCCGTCAGCCGCCGAATCACGGCATACCGGGTGACCGCATTCTGAACCCGGATTCGATGCTCTACCCCCGCATATCCCATCAACGCCTGCACCTTCAGCGAATAGGGGCTGGCCCTGCTGATAAACAATTCGTAGTGCATCGTTGTCTCCTTAGCTGTTTTGGAGGCCCGACTTCTGGACCTGGCCCACACCGGCCGTTACAGTCGGCTCGCCGACTTCACCACCAGCGAAGCCTTCGCTGTGCCCCCCGCATTGTCAACGCAATGACCAACCACCACAACACTCTCGATTCTCTGCCCGAATTGACCACCGCCCCGGCTCCCGCCGGCTCGGTTCGTATCCCGGAGCTTCGTAACATCCCCATCACCTCCAGGGTACGCCAGGTCATTGACCATCCCGCCTACCAGCGTCTGCGCCGTGTCCGGATGCTCGGACCGACCTGTTTTGTATACCCCGGCGCCGTACATTCCCGCTTTGAACACTCCCTGGGAGTCTTCGGGTATGTGCGTCAATTCCTGATCAGTCTGCTGTCGAAGCCCAATTTCGCCGCCTCCGTTACCGAGGAGGACCTACTGACGGTACTGGCCGCCGGGCTGCTGCACGATCTGGGGCATTATCCCTTCGCTCACAGCCTGGAAGCGCTTCATCTGAAGGGTGAGGACACGCCCCGACATGAGCACGTCGGCGGTGACATCATCCTGGGAAACATCGAGTCCCTGGCATCCAACCGGCCTCTCGCCGAGGTTCTGCACGAAAGCTGGAACATCGACCCACAGCGAATGATTTCGCTTTGCACCGGGGACATCGGCGACGACCCCGACCCGGTGGATGCGCTGTTGCACTCCATCATCTCCGGGGCCATCGACGCCGACAAGATGGACTATCTGCAGCGCGACAGCCACCACATCGGGGTTCCCTACGGACGCAATTTTGACCATCGCCGGCTGCTCGCCAGCCTCACCGTCAGCGCCGACGGCGATCACATCGCCATCGAAGCCAAGGGCAAGATCCCCGCGGAGATGTTCATCTTCGCCCGTTACACCATGTTCAGCGAAGTCTACTGGCACCACACCGTGCGTGCCGCCAGCACGATGGTCGAAAACGCCATCGCCGCCTTCCACAGCCGCACCGACATCGATCCCGATGATTTCCTCGATGTGCTCTTGACCCACGACGACGAGGGCGTGTTGAAGTGGCTGTTCGACCACTCCCCTGAGGGCGCGGCCACCCGCCACCTGCTTGCGGGACTTCAGGCTGGGAACCGCAACCTCTACAAGCGCATCGCCACCTACTCGAAGGTCTACGTCGAAGCCGATAAAAAGCAGGCCTACCGCCGTATCTACGCCATGGACCGAAATTCCCTGTCCGATCTGACGTCGCGCCTCGTCGCCCGCCTCGGCTCCGCAATCGGTCAGTCCATCCACCCCGCCTCGCTGGTCATCGACATCCCCCCACGGGACAAGGACAAGCTGGAGACCATCGACATCGTCTATCCCGACGTGGCGGGCCAAAACTTTTACCGGCTCCATGAACTGTCGCGCATCATCGCCGGGATTCAGGACGACTTTATCGCCGTCGTCAAGAAAATCCGAATCTTCGCTCACCCCGATGTCGCACCACTGCTGAGAGGGCTCGAAGACCTGGAAGCGATACTGCTCGACGAAATCCTCGAAAAATGAAAACGCCCACCGGTTGCCCGGCGGACGTTCTGGTGCAATCAAAACGTAATGTGGGGGCTGGTGGTCAGGCTGGCTCTTTTTCTTGTGCTTTCTTCTTCTTTTTGCCTTCCGCCTTCTCGGCCATCTGCTCGAGCGTATCATCATCGAGCTCGTCGGCCTTCTCCCACATCTCATCCTGCTTTTTGGCCCTCAGGTACGCGACACCGGCGCCAACAATCACCACCAGCACGAA
>SKMT01000240.1 GCA_007120915.1 Myxococcales bacterium
AGCCGATCATTGGTCAGAAGCATCAGTTGGCCGAAGATCCCCCCGGCCGATGCGCCGAGCACACCGAAGAGGTTGCTCAACTGCCAGTTGCCGATGTCGGTGGCGCGATAGCGCTGGGCGTCATCGAGCGACACCGTTGGATAGTCCTCGACTTCATCGGGGTCTTCGGCTTCGACATCGGTCTGTTCGTCGAGCAGCTTGTCCTCGTTGATGGTGACGACACGGCGCTGGCCCCGGTGCTGGTAGGCGGCGCGGATTTTTCCGTTAGCTCCGGGGCTGACGTCAAAGAGCCCGGTGACCACGTCAGTAAGCTGGATGATCTGATCGTCGTCGTCGAGCCTGTGTAGATTGGCTCGGCTGTTGTCGAAGGTCGAAAAGAAGATCTGGCCGTCGGGCATGATCCTCGGGTCGAAGTGGTCGCGCTCTTCGGCGGTGAGACGACGGGGCTCGAACTGGTCGTCGTCCATGTCGATGGCGAACAGGTTGTAGTGGCCGTGGCCGGTGGCATCGGAGCTAAATACCAGTTGATCGTCGCCCCAGGACAGCCCGCGTTCGGCGTGAGGGCTGTCGGTGACGCGGGTGACCGACGGTTCGTCGCCGCCGGGATCGAACACGAAGATGTCCTTCTGTCCATCTTCGTCGAGTCCGATGAACGCCACCTGGTTGCCGTCGGGGCTGAAAGCGGGAGACTCGGCGGCGAGCAGTCCGTGTTCGCCCAGATCAAAGCCGGTGGAACTGCCCAGGCGTACCCTGGCGTCGCGGCTGCCCTCGTCGCTGAACTGGTGGTCGATCTGCTGTAGATACAGCTTGTCGTGGCCCTCGGTGCGCGCGACATAGGCCAGTTGGTCGTCATCGAGAGCAAAGTTGCGGGGGCCCACCGGGTGCAGAGATTCGACGCCGGGTCGGCCATCTCTGGCAACGCGTCGCTGCTGGCGTGGTTGTTCGGCATCGGTGACGAACAGCTGCACCTGTCCCGTTGACCGCTGGATAGAGCGGTACATCAACAACTGACCGTTGGGGGAGGTGGTCATCGTCTGCATCACTCCACGGGTATCCTCGAAGAACTGCAGATCTGGAGAGTCCTGTCGAGCGTCCAGATACCGGGTGTAGGAGCGGCGTTTGATCCAGGCTTCGAACTTATCGGAGATCTCGCGGCGGCTGTCGCCGGTGATCTCAGAAAGCAGGGAGCGGAAGGACTGACCGGGCTGATCGCGGTCGCGGGAACCGATCAGCCGATAGGACCTGTTGAACACCTCCTGGATGGTCCCCTTGCCGTAGACTTCTTCGAGAAAGGCGACGCGAGCCTGGCCGATTTTGTAGGTCCAAAGTTGGCTGCCGGGGCGATCCTCGAAGAAATCGAGCATCACAAACCCCTCCTGGGGCCGGGGATTGATCAGGAGATCGCGGGTGAGCATCTCCGTCTCCTCATCGAGCCCGTCGAGCGCGTAGTACTCGGCCATCCCTTCGATAAACCACAGGGGCATCCGGTCCATCGGATCGCCGTTGACGCCGGCCTCCTGGGCAATTTCGCGGGCTTTCTGGATCTGGAATTGGTGGACCATCTCGTGGATGGAGATGTGCTCAAATAGCCGGTGGTCGCCAAAATAGGGAAGTACCAGCTCGAGCTGGGCGCGCCCCGTCACCCCCAGAACACCTTCCTGGACCGGGAAGATATTGGTCTGCAGAAACTCCTGATAGCTGTTGTACAGAATGTAGGGCAGTGTACGAGAGGGAACGAACTGAAAGATGTCGACCAGTTCACGATAGCTGGTGTGGATGAAGGCGGCGGCCCGTTCGGCGATGTCGCGTTCGCGCTCGTAGAAGTAGAGGCGAACACCGCCGGTTTTGTCGTCCAGCTCGGTGGGTTCGAACACCGGGTCGGCGTCATCATCCTGCTGCTCCGGTTCGTCGTCCTGGAAGGTCGGCGAGGGCGGGGAGGTGGGGCCTTCATCTCCCGGCTCGGGGATATCAGTGAACTGCGCCGGTGGAGAGCTGGAGTAATAGTCGGCGACACCGTGGCGGCGGGGGCGTTGCTGGGGATCGAAGTCCGGGGGCTGTTCTTCGTTGTCGAAGCTGAGTCTGGGATAACCCGCCTCCAATCGGGAGGCGAAGGGGTTGAGCCCGAAGGCGTCGGCGCCGGCGGTGTCGGCTTCCGGGCCGATTTCGATGTCTTTGTGAAACCACTCGAAGTCGAAGTACTGAACGTTGGACTGAGTGGGGCGCTGGGGAGCGACGTGAATCTGCCCGTAGGCGCAAAGCGGAAGCAGGGTGGCGACCAGGGCAGCAGTTAGCCCGGCGGCGATGAACTTGGCACCGGTGGCTCGCGAATCCTGGAAAAGGTGCATGATGGAATCTCAAACTAGCAAATGGTGCCACAGATCAATGCCGCAGACCGCACCGGTTGCGGTAATGTTGACGTTACGAACGAATCTCGGGGATTCAATTGTTCCCGTCGGCGGCGACTCCTTGTCGTGTTGGAAGCTGCGGTCAGATTGTGTGGGCAATCCCGCGGCGTGGACCCACCGGGTGCGACACCCCGGCGCTGAGCCCTTGGGGCGTCGATGGGATGATGCTAATATCCGCGGTTGTGCTTTTTGAGTCAACGCCCTGTACCAAAGGGGATTTTCCATGAAACCACTGATCGTCGCGATGCCGGGCCAGAGAGAACGTGCAACCCGGATCGCCGAAGGTATCGACGGACAGCTTGCAGCGATGACAATCCGGTCGTTTCCCGATGGGGAGACCTATGTGCGCTTCGATACCGATCCGCACCGAAGAGATGTGGTGGTGGTGGCATCGCTGCACCGGCCAGATGAGAAATTTCTGCCCCTGCATTTCATCGCTGCCACGGGACGCGAACTCGGCGCCGAGTCTGTCGGGCTGGTCGCCCCCTATCTGCCCTATATGCGCCAGGACGCCCGGTTTCAGCCCGGCGAGGCGGTGACATCCCGGTACTTCTGTCAGCTTGTAAGTGACAGCTTCGACTGGTTGGTCACCGTGGACCCCCACCTTCATCGACTCGATGATTTAACGGGGCTGTTTTCGACGCCTGTGCACATTGTTGGCGCCGGCGAACCGATTGCGAACTGGGTGGAGCAACATCTGGAAGACCCGGTGTTGATCGGCCCCGACGAAGAGAGCCGTCAGTGGGTATCGGCAGTCGCCGATCACGGCGACATGCCGATGATGGTGCTCCAGAAGGTGCGCCACGGTGACTTCGAGGTGCAGGTCACGGGCTGTGACGAAGAGTTGATCGACGGGCGAAGCCCGGTGTTGATCGACGATATCATCTCCACCGGGCGTACTATGATCGAGGCGGCGAGCACCCTTGAGCAGTGGCAGTTGAGTGCCCCGGTCTGTGTCGGGATTCACGGGTTGTTTGCCGCCGATGCTCTGTCGGCGTTGCGCCAGGCGGGAATCGAGCAGATTGTCACATCGAACAGCATCGACCACCCCACCAATGACATCGACATCACGGAGGTGCTCATCAACGGGGTGCGCCGGGCGATGCAGCCGGGGGCATCCGTGACGGTGGCCTCCGGCCAGGGCAGTTGATCATAGGCTACATGTCGCCCAGCACGGACTGGGCGATGGCGATGGAGGCAATTCCGGCGGTTTCGGTTCGAAGCACCCGCGGGCCCAGCGAGATGGGCTGGGCGCCATGGTCGGTAATCGCCTCCACTTCTTCATCGGTGAACCCCCCCTCCGGTCCAATCCAGATATCGACGGCCTCCGTGGCCTGACCCAGGCGAGTGAGCACCTCGGCGGTGGTCGCCGACTGTTCACCGGTGTGTGCGATCAACCCGGTGGCGTCGTCGGTCAACTCCAGCGCCTCGTCGACGGTGTGAGGCCGATGCACCTGTGGGGTTTTGGTGCGCTGGCTCTGGCGGGCTGCCGAGGAGATGATCTTGTCCCACCGCTCCATCCGGTTTGGAATGCGATCATCCGGGATGTTGACCACGCCGTGGCGAGTGTGCAGCGGTACCACATCGTCCACACCCAGTTCGGTGGTCTTTTGCAGAAGCCACTTCCAGCGTTTTCCCTTGGGAATGGCCTGAAACAGGCGGGTCGTCAGGGGGCTTTCGTTGCGTTCGAGCTCGTCGGCTCGTTCGATGTGAACGGTCACCTCGTCGCCGACGGCGGTGATCTGGGCGACAACCACCCGGCCGCTGCCGTCGAACAACTCCACCCGATCATCGGGGGTGAGCCGCAGCACGTTCGCCACGTAGTGGGCGGTGTCGTCCGGCAACTCGATTCGATCGCCTTCGGTGCAGCCGGCGATGGCTTCGTGGGGCACGTCGATTCGCTTCATGAAGATGTCTCCCGGTGTTGAAAGAAAAGTGCAGACCACTCATCGCGGGTTACAACACGGCATTGGCGAAACGCTTGGGGTTTGAAGGCGTCGCGAAGCTCGTCGATCTGTTCGACGGGGATCCCGCTGAGGATCAACGAGCCGGCGGGGGCGACGGCCTCCAGAAGTGGTTCGCGCAACTGAAGTAGAATGGGGGCGAGAATATTTGCGACGACGACATCGAAGGTGTCATCGAAGTCGGCCAACGGGCGATCCGACAGTTCGATGTCGTCACCGGAGAAGCCGTTCTCTTCGATGTTGGTGCGGGCCACGTCGACGGCTTTCGGGTCGACGTCGATGCCGACGACGCGGTCGACGCCGAGCCCGGCGGCGGCCATCGACAGGATGGCCGATCCACAGCCGACGTCCAACAGCGAGTCGGGAGGTGAGTCGCCGATGAGCTCGTCGAGCAGCCCGGCGCACAACCGCGTGGTGGCGTGGCTGCCGGTGCCGAAGGCCATGCCCGGTTCGATCACCAGCGCGATCCCGTGTTCCGGTGGCTCGGGCCGGTCCCAGGGAGGCCCCACGCGCACCCGCGGCGAAAGCTGAATCGCCTCGAAGTAGCGCATCCAGGCGGTCTCCCAACTGCGGTTCTGGTAGTCGGCCAGCGACACCAGCTCTGCTTCCGGCAGTGCATCGACGATGCGATCTTCGAGCCGCTGGCGCTGATCATCGGCGTTGAAAAACGCGATAAGCCGTGCTTTGCCCGCCGGAATCGGTGGAAACTCCACGCCCTCTACGTAGGTGTCGTCGTCCTGGACCTCGATCCCCAGCGCTGACAGCCCCATCAGTGTGGCGCTGTCGCGCTGTGGGGTCTCCGTGAGCAGCTCCAGGCGAAACCACTGTTCGTCGTCTGCGGCACCGGTTGTATCGTCACCGATCATCGGGGGCTCCGGGTAGTAGGGGGCCCTCTGTCTGTAAACGCAACCGGGGTGGGACTCAACTCAAGAGACGGGTGCGTTGACCGCAGCGGATAAAGTTAGTATTCACTAACCGTTCGGCGAAGTAATGCGAAAATCACCTGGAAACTGCGACACACAGAGGAGCAGATATGTCCGACAACCACGTTACGATTGAGCGCGAAGAGACGGTGGCCACCGTCACGATTGACCGTGAACAGCGTCGCAATGCGCTGGCGAATCAGACGGTCGAAGAGCTGACCGAGGCGTTCGAAGAGCTGGGGCAAGACGACCAACTTCGAGTGATAGTTCTGACCGGCGCCGGCGACAAGGCATTCTGCGCCGGCGGCGACGTGGGCGACCAGCAGTCCGGCGGCGGTCCGCTGGGTATGCACAAGGCCCGCGGAGGTTTTGCCGACATGCTAATCGCGATGAATCGCTCCGAAACTCCGATCATCGCCCGGGTCAACGGAAAGGCGCTGGGCGGTGGATTCGGACTGCTGCTGAACTGCGACATGGCCGTAGCCGCCCACGACGCCACCTTCGGCACCCCGGAGATCAAGCTGGGGCTGTTCCCGATGATGATCTCGGCAGTTATTCAGCGCAATATCCACCGCAAACACGCGCTGGAGATGATGTTTACGGGCCGTCAGATCGATGGTGAGCGTGCATTGGAGCTCGGCATCATCAACCGCGTTGCCGAAGAGGGCAAACTGGACGAGGAGCTGGGCGATCTCGTCGATCGGGTCGCCTCGTTCTCCCCGGCGATTCTGGGGCTGGGACGCCGGGCGTTCTACGACACCCAGGACATGAGCTTCGAAGAGGCGCTGCGCACCCTGCACAGCGAATTGACGATCAACACGCTGGCCGAAGACGCCGCCGAGGGAATCATGGCGTTTATGGCCAAGCGCGACCCGGAGTGGAAAGGCAAGTGAGGTTGGGGTGATTGGTTATTGGTTATTGGTTATTGGTGGGTGGTGGGCGCGACGGTGGGGGGGCAACTGCGCGCAGGGATGCCTTGTGCTCCCGAGCATATCGGCCGTAGTTCAGGCCGACGTAGACAGCCACGGGGCTTGCCCTCGTGATACTGACCAACAGCTATCTCCTACTGCCGATAGCCGGGAGTCTATCGTGACCGAAAAGCTACTGCCGATAGCCGGGAGTCTATCGTGACCGAAAACCCTACTGCCGATAGTCGGGAGTCTATCGTCACCGATACGGCTCATTCACCGAACAAGACATCCTTCATGTCGTAGCGCCCGGCGGGGCGGCCGGCGAGCCACTTTGCGGCGCGCAGGGCGCCGCGGGCGAAGATGCCGCGGTCGGTGGCGCGGTGTGTCAGCTCGATGCGCTCGCCCATGATGCACAGATAGGCGGTGTGTTCGCCGACGATGTCGCCGCCGCGCAACACCTGGAAGCCGATTTCATCGTCGGTACGCTCGCCGGTGTGGCCTTCTCGCGCCCACTGAGCGACGTCGTCCAACTGTGCACCGCGGGCTTCGGCGGCGGCTTCGCCCAGCATCTTGGCGGTACCCGAGGGGGCGTCGACTTTGTGGCGGTGGTGGGCTTCGAAGATCTCGATGTCGGCGTCTTCTCCCATCGCCGCGGTGGCGCGGCCCACCAGATCGGCCAGAACATTCACACCCACCGAATAATTGGCGGCGTACAGCAGGGGGATTTGCCCTGCAATTTCGTCGATCTCGGCCCACTGTCGGTCGGAAAGCCCGGTGGTGCCGGAGACGAGGGGAACCGATGCGTCGGCGCAGGCTTTCGCGGCTTCCAGCATCGCCTCTGGCGCCGAGAAATCGATGGCCACATCGGCGTCGGCCACCGCGCCCGGGTCGTCGCTGGTGGGGACCTGCTGGGGGCCCAGCGTCTGCGGTGCGTCGCCACCCGGATCGACGATGCCGACGACCACTTCCAGTGCATCGTCGTCAGCGGCGTTTTCGAGAAGCGAGGTTCCCATTCGCCCGGCCGCGCCGATGATGGCCAGTCTGGTCGTCGATTCGGTCATGATCTTCTCCGTAGTTCAGCCGCAGAAGCTGTGAGCATTTTGGTTGCGCCATCTCAGCGCCCAGCCCCCAGCGCCCAGCCCCCGGCGCCCAGCCCCCAGCGCCTATTCAAGCCCGTAGGCTTGAAGGGCGTTTTCGATAAACTCTTTGAAGTCCTCGTCCGGTTCATAAAGCGGGCCCCGAAGGGTGGGCCCGCACCAGCCGAGTGTGCTGGCGGCGGTCTTCACCGGGATGGGGTTGGTCTTCTTGAACAACGCGCGGCACAGCGGTTGGATCGACTCGTGGATCTGCCTGGCTTTTTCATGCTCGCCGTCGAGCGCCGCGTGGCACATCTTGCTCATCTCCGAGGGGCAGAGGTTGGCGGCCACGGAGATGCACCCGCGCCCGCCCACCGCCATCAGCGGAAAGGTGGTGAAGTCGTCGCCCGACAGCAGGGCGAAGTCGTCGGGGGTGTTGGCGTGAATCGCCGTGTCCAGCGTCATATCTGCGGAGGCTTCCTTGATGGCGATGATCTGCTCGTGCTCGGCCAGTCGCGCCACGGTGTCGGCGGCGAGGCTGATACCGGTGCGGCTGGGAACGTTGTACAACACCACCGGCAGCCCGCCGTCGTCGGCGACGGTCTGAAAGTGGCGAAGCAGCTCCGGCTGGCCCGGTTTGTTGTAGTAGGGGGTGACCACCAGCGCGGCGTCGACGCCGTTGATTTCGGCGACCCGTCGGGTGAAGGAGACCGTCTTGTTGGTGTCGTTGGTGCCGGTGCCGGCGATGACTGGGACCTGGTCGCCGGCCTCATCGGCGACGGCTTCGATGACCCGAATGCATTCGTCGTCGGTCATCGTCGCCGCCTCGCCGGTGGTACCGCAGGGTACCAGCCCATCGATGCCGCCTTTGAGCTGGCGTCGTACCAGCCCGCGAAGCGCAGCAATATCGAGGCTTCCGTCGTCCGAGAAGGGAGTGATCAGGGCGGTAAATGCACCGCGCACCACGGTGGGGTCAACGCTCATGGGAGGCTCCTTTGCAGATCGAAGGCCGCAGCGGATGCCACTGTGGTGGGACGTGTTCTGGGAGGTCAGTCGTGGCGTCGAGGGCGCTCGGTGGAGACGACAGGCTCCGTACTCGTATTGGAATCGAGCAGCCGAAGAAACAGCGACAGTCCCAGGGCGGTAACACCCGTGGCAAACAGTGCGGCAGCGACGATAATCAGTATGGGGACGCTAAACATTTCGAGTCTTGCCTGGGTACGACGCGGTTCAGAAAACTGAACGTGAAATCTACGGCGGCGGCTACGATGCAACCGGTGCCGATCGC
>SKMT01000604.1 GCA_007120915.1 Myxococcales bacterium
GATGGCATCAAGGAGTTCGTCAACATCAAGACGGTCTGGGTCGACTAAACGGACGGAAATGCGTATGCCCCCCGGAGTCCTGCACCAGTCGTGGCCAACACCGGCGTAAAGCTCTTCTGCGTTGTTGATTCGCCGCAGCCTGCAACGTACTCTGGGTGATAGCCTTCTATCGATTACATCGTCCAGATTGCTCGTTGCGGAGCTGGCGTATGCCTGAATTGTCCGGTTGTTGTCGTTTTATCAGCGCAGTAGTTCTGGGGGCTGCCCTCGTAATTTCAGGGTGCAATCTTGAGGATGAGGCCGCCTGCACCGTCGAGGAGACCGACGACGGGGAGGCGACGATGTATTGCCCTGACGGCACATCGACGACAATCCGCGACGGTGAAGATGGCGAAGACGGGGCTTCATGTCGCGCCGAAGAAGATGGTTCGACCACCGAGATCGTATGTGATGACGGTGGTGAATTTACCATTCCTGTCGGATCCTGCGAGGATTTTGAGGGCGACTTTGTGGTGCAGAACACCATCGATCTGGCGCTGTTCGAGAGTCTGAACTGCGACCAGGTCACCGGGGATCTGATCGTGGAGTCCGGAGGACTGAGCTCGCTGCAGGGACTGGAGTCACTGGAGCAGGTCCAGGGCAATCTCCGGGTTGAGGGAAATGAAGCGCTGGAGTCATTGGACGGGCTTGAGAGGCTGACCTTCATCGGCGGCGAGCTGACGATCAGCGGAAATCCGGCGCTGCTGGACGCCACGGTGTTCGATGACGTCGAAGAGATTCACGGTGACATCGTCATCGAAGATAACGAAAAGCTCGAAGCGATCTCGGGATTTGATTCGCTGGAACTGACCGGGGGAATCGTGATCGCAGACCTTCCTGAACTGCACATTATCGACGGATTTGACTCACTCACCGAGATTGAGGGTCCGCTTCGCATCGAGCGCAATTCCTCGCTGACCAACATCGACGGATTCCAGCAGTTGCAGCAAAACCACCACCTGGAATTCGAAGACGACGACCATGACGAGGACGCCGATCCGCCGTCGGACTACCCCCTGGTCATCAGTTTCAACGGCATGCTGGAGTCCGTGACGGCGTTTGCTGAGCTTCAACAAATTCATGGCAACACCCAGATCAGCTACAACCCGAAGCTCGACGACTTTCCCGCCTTCGAATCCCTGGAGACCATCCACGGCAATCTTCAGATCGAGCACCTTCCCACCGCCGGACAAATCGAGGCATTCAACGCCCTGGTGGAAACGAAAGGAGACATCGACATCGGTGCGAACCGTCCCAGCCGGTTTAGTCTCACGAATGCACAGCGAGAAGCTGTCGAACACTGGGAGGGCTTTGAAGACTGGGATTGGAGTGACTCCGACGATCAAGATGAGATCGATGACTGGCTGCAAGACTCCAGCCACTTCGGCACCGAAGACCTCCATGAGATAGCAGGGTTTGGGCAGTTGGAGGTCGTTCAGGGAGATCTCCAGATCAGCTACACCGAAGGGGTGGAGACGATCCCGGCGTTCTCCTCGCTTCAGACCGTGGAAACGGTACTGCGAATAAGAGACAATGAGTCACTCGAAGAGATCGCCGGGTTTGACTCTCTGCGCGATATCGGTCCCTTGACGGGGACCGTTGTCTGGATCGAGAACAACGATGCTCTCACGCAGATCACCGGGTTCGACGACGGACCCACGGCGGTGACCAGCAGCAGCCTGACGACAACGCCGGTGGTACGCATTCAATCCAACGATGACCTCGAAGATATCTCCGGGTTTGCGAACTACGAAGCGCTGGAGCGCGACAGCTCGACAGTGGCCACCCCCACCGACGTGAACGTTTTTAATAACTCCTCACTTCCCGCCTGCCACGTCGATGACACCTTCGAGGATGTTTCGATGGAGGGCGATGTCTCCAACAGCAGCAACGACGAAGGCGCCGACTGCTGACAACTACCGCCCCGCATATTCGAGACGCAGCCGCACCAACAGGTCGTGAAGCTCCGGTTTCGCCCGTGGCTCTTCGGGCAGCTCGCTGCCCATGCGGGCGTCGTCGAGCTTGCGAACCAACCGGTGGTATTCCTGCTCGTAGAACTGCATGTCCACGTCGTCCAGAAGCGTCTGCTCCGAGCCCTGCAGCTTCATCGCGATCAACTCGTCGAGATAAGGGAGCCGATAGCGCTGGGTCAGCCGCATCAGATTCGCCTCTACGTCCCCGGTCTTCATCAGGTGAAGTCCCGTCAGAAGTACACGGAACACATACAGCAGGGGCTTGAGCTTCGGGGCTTTCTTGACGGACTTCCACACACTCTGGGCGTAACCGCGGTAGGCGTGACCGTGGTTCTTGGTCACACAGCCCTTCGCGATCTCGCGCAGCTCCTCGAAGTAGGGGGTGCCGTGCTGGATCAGCGGCGAATAGATATGTTCGAGCACGTTGCCGCTTCGGCCCAGAAGCATCTCGAAGTACTTTTTGACGTCGTGGGTCACCAGATCGATTTCGGTGCCGTCGACGGTTTCCATCGATTCGATGGTTTCGCGCTCGGTGTACAGCCCCACCACCCGTTCGATGGGCAAAATATGGGCGCCGCGAAGGTCGACATCCGAGTCGTAGGACGGGAAGCCATACAGGTGGCTGCCCGACACGGTCACAAACAAAAGCGGGTAGGCCTGGCGGCGCAACACACCCTCGATTACTTTGTCATTCATCGCCTGCATCAATGCATCCCTCCGAACGGATCCGACCCCTCGGCGCCCTGAGCACCCATGCATCGTCGCACACTCCGGGCAACGGGACAATCGAGCGTCGGTCCAGGCGCCGGGGTCGTGGGGTCATGGGGTCATTGGGTCGTGGGAGCGCGTCCTGCCAGGGCGCCGGGGTCGTGGGAGTGCGTAACGTTCTTTGCACAGTTTGACGCAGACGGTCTGCCGCCTGATCATGGATGCCCACTTCTGAAAAGCATATCTCCCCTTCGAGGAGAGGACCTTGTGAACTCTCTTGCCGTTCGTCGTTTCTCACTCGCACTCGGCGCTCTGTTCGCGCTGGTCATCACACTGGCTGGTTGCTCGGAGCCCGCCGAGGCTCCGCCGCCCGACGCGGGCATCGACGCCGGAGCCGATGCTCAGGACGCGGCGGGTTGCAGCGACGATGACGACTGCGCCGGGGATGAAACCTGCTATCGCGGGGTGTGCTATCCGTACTGTGAGGCGGATTCGGACTGCGATGACGAACGTGCCTGCGTGGACGATGCCTGCATCGATCCCTGTGACGAAGTCGACTGTGGGGAGGATGAAACCTGCTATCGCGGGGTCTGCTACGAGGTGTGCCACGAAGATGCGCCCTGCGAGGATGAGAACCGCTGCTACGACGGCCGATGTGCCCCGGAGGACTGTGAAGGGGTGGACTGCCGGGATGACGAAACCTGCTATCGGGGGGTCTGCTACGAGACCTGTGACGTGGAGGCGGACTGCGACCAGCTCGAAGCGTCATGCGTCGAACAAGCCTGTATCGACGCTCTGTGTGATCACGTGGAGTGTTTCGAGGGAACCACCTGCTATCGAGGCGTGTGCTATGAGACCTGCAACGAACAGGCGGACTGCGATGGGGACGACCGCTGCACGGAAGACAACTACTGTGCCCCGGTGGACTGCGATGGGGTCGACTGCGCCGAAGGTCAGACCTGCTACCGGGGCGTGTGCTATCTGACCTGTACCGACGATGACGAGTGCACCGACGACGAAGAGGTCTGCGAAGATGGCGCCTGTGTTACACCCTCCTGCGACGACGGGATGCAGGCGGGGGACCAGACCGACATCGACTGTGGAGGGTCAGATTGCCCGCCCTGTGACGATGGGCTCGGTTGTGAAGAGGACTCAGACTGTACCAGCGAGGTATGCGACGGCGGGGTCTGTCAGGAGCCGAGTTGTGACGACGATGTCCAAAATGCCGACCAGACTGATGTGGACTGCGGAGGTGCGGATTGCCCGCCCTGCGAGGAGGGAAAAGGTTGCGAAGAGAATACCGACTGCACCACTGAAGTGTGTGTCGACGATGAGTGTGTGCAGTGCGACACCGACGATGACTGTGGCAGCGATGAGTCCTGCGAGGCCAATGAGTGTGTCTGCGACGACGAACGTAGCGACACCGAAGTCTGTGATGACGAGGAAGCAAACTGCGGCATCGTGCAGGACGTGTGTGATGAAGACATCGACTGCGGAGACTGTGGCAGCGATGAGTCCTGCCAGGACAACCAGTGTGTTTGTGACGATGAGCGAGACGATACGCAGGTGTGCACGGACGAAGAAGCAGACTGCGGCGTCGTACAGGATGTGTGCGCCGAAGATATTGACTGCGGAGAGTGTGGCAGCGACGAGTCCTGCCAGGACAACCAATGCGTGTGTGACGATGAGCGAGACGATACGCAGGTGTGCACGGACGAAGAAGCAGACTGCGGCGTCGTACAGGATGTGTGCGGAGACGACGTGGACTGCGGAGGATGCGGCAGCAACGAGAGCTGTGAAGCCAATGAATGCATCCAGGACGAGGAGCTCGACCCTCCCACGGATGTCACGGCCACCGGCGGTGATCAACGGGCATCTGTAGAGTGGAACGAACCCGAGGACACCGGAGCCAGTCCCATCGTGGACTACCGGGTGACGGTCTACGACGAGGATGGCAACTCCCCCACTGGAGTCACCGGCTCCGAAGAGCGGATGGTCGGCTCGGCGGACACCGAATTCGAGTTCGACGGGTTGACCAACGACGAAAAATACACCTTTCGTGTAGAGGCCGAAAACGACGAAGGGTTCAGCGACCCGTCAGCGCTTTCGAACCCGGTGAGGCCCCACGCGGCCTTCGTGACGGTATGGGACACCACCAACGACGGTGAATCGGATGACGACCAGATCGAGCTGCCCCTGCATGAGGACGGTGACTACGACTTTACGATCGATTGGGGCGACGGAAACGTTGATGACATCGACGCCTATGACGACCCGGCGGTCACCCACACCTACGCAACCCCCGGTACCTACACCGTCGAGATCGAAGGAAATATCGAGGGGTGGACGTTTGAGGGGTGGATATTTGACGAAGAAGGAGATGCCCCGAAGCTCGAGGAGATCGAGCAGTGGGGTGTGCTCCAACTCGGTAATACCGGCCGCTATTTCGAAGGCGCCGAGAACCTGGAAGTAACCGCAGACGATGTACTCGACATCAGTGGCACGACGGATCTTTCTCGAGCATTTCGTGGCTGCTCGTCACTGACGACCGTTCCCTCGATGAACGACTGGGACACCTCCAGTGTCACGGATATGAGCTTGATGTTTTACGACGCCGAATCGTTCAACCAGGACATCGGCGACTGGGACATCTCCAGCGTCACGGATATCAGCTCGATGTTTCGGGGCGCCGAATCATTCGACCAGGACATCGGCGACTGGGACATCTCCAGTGTGACAACTATGCTCTGGATGTTTCAGGACGCCGAATCATTCGACCAGGACATCGGCAACTGGGACACCTCCAGTGTCGAAAACATGCGCTGGATGTTTTGGGGAGCCGAATCGTTCAACCAGGACATCGGCAACTGGGACACCTCCAGTGTCGAGGACATGAACTCGATGTTTCAGGGCGCCGCATCATTCGACCAGGACATCGGCAACTGGGACACCTCCGGTGTCACGAATATGACTCAGATGTTTTCGGAAGCCGAATCGTTCGACCAGGACATCGGCAACTGGGACGTCTCGGCGGTGACGAACGACGAAGATGAGCAGTTCGATAACAGTATGGAACAGATGTTCGAGGGCGTGTCGCTGTCGACCCCAAACTACGACTCCCTGCTGGAAGGCTGGTCGGACCAATCCGTGCAGGACGACGTGGTATTCCACGGGGGTAACTCACAGTACTCATCGGGTGATGCGGCCGATGGACGCCAGACGCTGATCGACGACTACAACTGGGATATCACCGATGGGGGGCAGGCCGATTGACTGTCCCTCCTTCTCTTGGAATGACTGAACTGACCACAACGACCATCGACGGGGTTTCAAAGCTGAGCGCCGATGACTGGGACCGTCTCGTCGGCTCGGCAAGCCCCTTTCTGGAGCACGGATTTCTCCACACCCTGGAGGCGACGGGTTGTCTCGATCCCGCATCGGGATGGACCCCGAAGATCATCGTCGCCCACCGGGATGACCACCTGGTGGGCGCCGTACCATTTTATCTAAAGGACCACTCCCAGGGGGAGTTTGTCTTCGACTTCGGCTGGGCGAATGCCTCCCACCGCATCGGGCGGCCCTACTACCCGAAGGCCGTCGTCGCCGTTCCGTTCACCCCGGTGGTGGGCTGTCGGATCCTGGTCGACGATTCTGAGGAGAACGCCGACGACATTGCACAACAGCTCGTGGATGAAGCCCTGGATCTGGCCGACGAGCTGGAGCTGTCATCGGTGCACTTCAACTTTATCCGTCCCGACGAGCGATCACTGTTCGAGAAGCGAGGGCTGCCGATCCGGCTCGGCTTTCAGTATCACTGGTACAACGACGACGGCACCGACGAGGGAAACCGATACGAGGACTTCGACCACTTTCTGAGCCGGTTTCGCTCCAAAAAGCGCTCCAACATCCGACGAGAGCGCCGCAAGCTGGGCCAGACGGGAGTGACCACACAGGTGGTGACCGCTGAAAAGTTGACCGACGCCGACATGCATCGGATGTACCGCTACTACCTGGATACGGTGCACAAGTACTTTTACGGCCGGCAGTATCTGACCGAAGAGTTTTTCCTGGCGATCCGGCACAACCTCACCGACCGTCTACACACCGTGTTTGCCCACGATGAGCAAGATCAGCCCTTCGCCGGGGCGTTCAATCTGATGAAAAACCGGCGGCTCTACGGACGGTACTGGGGATGTGACCGGGAGGTGAAATACGCCCACTTCGAAGCCTGCATCTACAGGCCCGTCGAATGGTGTATTCAGCAGGGATTTGACGTCTTTGAACCCGGCGCCGGAGGGGAGCACAAGTTCGACCGGGGCTTCGAGCCCACCCCCACCTACAGCGCACACTACATCCGCGATGTCGCGCTGCGGCGAGCTGTGGAAGATTTTATCGATCGAGAACGCCCCCTGATTCGCGATGAAATCGCGCAGTTGCGCGACGATTCGCCGTTTAAATGACTCTTAATCCCAGCGGACACCGGCGGTGACAAATACCTGCCAGTCGTAGGCGACACGGTACACACCGGGGTCGTCTTCGGATTCGAATCCGTCGAACCGCTCTTCGGTAGAGGAACTGACGAAGGGATTCCACGAAAATCGCAGGTCAAACAGAACGGGGTGACCCTCGTCGGTGTCAAACTCCAGCCCGGCAGCAGCGATACCGGCGAGCCCGGAGCCGGCGCTTGTGTCGACATCCTCGACTTCGCCTTCGATTCCATGTTCGGCGGTACGAGAGCTGCTGGCGATGCCGAGTATCGGCTCCACTCCCAGGCCGAAGGACGGGCGAAGATCGGCGGCGTCGCCATAAAACCGCGCCAGCACCGGCAATCGCAGCACATGACTTGTCAGTGTGACGTCGATGCGCCCGGCATCTCCGTGGTCTGCGAACCCGGTGCCACGGTGATAGCCGTACAGCGCATCGGCGGTGACCATCAGCGACACCGAGTCGAACTCAGCAACATCGGTGGCGACTGTGGCGCCGATGACACCGCCGAACCCGGTAAAGGCGGATCCCCACAGAAACGTAAAGTCTCCCTCCGGGTCCTCCGGCTGGGTCAGGATGTTCCAGTTGCCCCCGGCGGTCACACCGTACTCAAACTCCAGGTCCGCCTCGTCGCCCTCCTCGGCGGCGGCAACAGCCGGGAGCGTGGCGAACGTCAGAAAGACCATTGCGGCCAGGGGCCAGGCGACGATGGGGTGTACGTTGTGGTTCATTTCGGTTTTCCTATGGGCCAGGGGCCTTCGGTTCGGTGGAGCGTCGGGGGGTTCATTACCGCCGTTCGATGGGCCAGGGCGCCATCGCTGTTCATGTCGGGCGCTGGACTACGCGATCGACCATTCCGGGTTGCGCCACCGCCGGCCCCCGAACTCCCTCCGGCCTGCGGCCTACGGTCGGTCGGGGCTACGCTCCGGCGAACGAACCTCTCCGACCATCCCAACTCTCCTACTATCCTATCCTTACACGCGCTTCACTTCTACCGTTTGCATCACCACGTCATCCTGGGGACGGTCGCTTCCGTCGGTGGGCACACCGGCGATGTCGTAGACCACGTCCATCCCGTCGACGACTTTGCCGAACACGGCGTGCTTGTCGTTCAGATGGGGCGTGGCCTTCAGCGTGATGAAGAACTGGCTGCCGTTGGTGTTGGGTCCGGCGTTGGCCATCGAGAGTACGCCGGGGCCGTCGTGGCGCAGTTCGGGGTGGAATTCGTCGGCAAACTTGTAGCCCGGACCGCCGCGGCCGCTGCCGCTGGGATCGCCGCCCTGGATCATGAAGTTGGGGATAATCCGGTGGAAGATCACCCCGTCGTAAAA
>SKMT01000714.1 GCA_007120915.1 Myxococcales bacterium
CGCGAAGCCACAGCAGATAGTCGGGCACAGGGGAGTCGCCCTCTATTTCGTCGAGTCGCTTCAGGGTCTGTTCAGGTCGGTCGAGCAGCGAGGAGACATAGGCGTGCTGGAACCGGGCCAGGTCTCGGCGGGATGAATCGTCGATGCAGTCGTGGAACAGCAGTCCTTCCAGCAGTTCGTCGGCGTCCTGGTGGCGCTGGTAATGCACCAGTTCGCGAACTCGGTCCAGAGCGTCGTCGTCGCCGCAGTGTGACGGCTTGCGGGGAGCGGCTTCGTGGGCAGATCGGGATGCGGCGGTTGTGGCGGGCGTCACAGCGTCGGAGGCGGCTTCCAGGGCGGTGGCGAAGTCGGCGGTCGGGTCGTCGTCGACGGGGGTGGCGCCAGCGGGCGCGTTACCATCGGTCAGTGCGGCCTCCGACAACAGGGGGGTGGCCACCAGCACCAAAGAGCTGACACCGAGCAGGGTCAACAGGGTCCAGCCGGGAATGCAGTCGGGTTTCATATCAGACACCGAACCAGCTCAAGTAGCGTATCCAGAAGGCGCCGTACACTGTGCGGTCAGGGCACCAGAGGTTGGCTTCTGGGTCCATCAGCCCGTACGGCAATCAGCAAGTATCGCCGATCATAAGTGCCGCAGTGCAGAAGGCGAATTTTGGCGTCGGGCCATCTTCTGTCATGCATGATAACATGCCAGACCGGCAAGAACTATTCATTGCTGGTCAGAAAGTTGTGAGAAGTTGTAGTACCAACGTGGGCGAACCACAGCCGCACATCGAAGGTCTATGCGCTGATGCAGCAGTTGGTCGAACAGATTCGGGGATGGTGGATTGAGCAGTTGGACGGGTTTTTCGGGCGTCAATGGGAGGAGCGTTCGACGGTCAGCAAGGTGGCCGCAGGTACGGCGGCGCTGACAGTGCTGACGGCCAGGGAGGTGATGCGCGACCGCAACCCGATGATGGCAGCGGGGCTGGCGTTTTTTACGGTGCTGGCGATTGTGCCGCTTCTGACGGTGGCCGCCTCGCTGATGGCGGCGTTCGGGATGCTCGACGATGAAGGGGGACAGTTGTTCGACACGATGCACCGGCTGTTTCCCGACGTCGCCGCGGGGCTGGCCAGTTATCTGGGACGAGTGGCCACCGATGGAGCTCAGGCGGTGGGCGGCATCGGGGCGATTACCCTGGTGATCATCGGGCTGGTGCTGTTCAACTACATCGAGGAGACGTTTACCCGCATCTGGAAGGGCACCCACGACCGATCCTATCTGTTGAAGTTGCTGACGTTCTGGGCGGTGGTGACCTTCGGGCCGGTGTTGATCGCGCTGTCGTTTGTGCAGACGGCGCGAGCGCAGTTTTTCCTCGCCGAGATGGGGCTGAACGTCACGCTTCTGGGGCGGATAGCACCGCTGTTGTACGCCCTGGTGGCGTTTACTCTTCTGTTTAAGCTGGTGCCGAACGCGGAGGTGAAATGGCGTTCGGCGCTGGTGGGCGGGCTGTTTGCGGCGGTGATGTTCGAGCTGGCGAAGTGGGGGTTCAATCTGTACGTCGATCAGATGCTGCTGCAGACGTACGACCGGGTGTACGGGGCGCTGGCGCTGATCCCGATCGGGTTGATCTGGGTGTACATCATGTGGCTTGTGATTCTGGTGGGCGCGGAGCTGGCGTACAGCTTCCAGCACATGCGCCAGCTCATCCGTGCGGAGGCGGGGCGGCGCAGCTCGCTCGCCGATATCCGCCAGATCCGAACCGTGCATCCGCTGGCGCCGATGGAGGTGTTGGGAGTGATCCTGTCCGATTATCACGCCGGGCGCGGTCCCGTCGAGCAGGGGCGAGTGGTTGACGAGTTACAGCTTCCGGGGCCGATCGTCGAATCGGTGCTCGAATTTCTGCGCGAATGGGGGGCGCTGGTGGTGTTCGACGGCGAGGAGAAACGCCGGTATCTGCCAGCAAAGCCGGCAGAAGCGATCGAGTTGGACGAGCTGGTCAGGACATTCTGGCGCCAGCAGGACTGGGGACCCGACGAACAGGCGCGCCGGCTGTCGGAAGCCTATCTGGATGCGAGTTGTCAGTTTTTCGGCGATTACACTGGCCGGGCGCTCGTCGAAGACTCAGAAAGCGAAAAGGCGGACCCACCTGCTGAGACCGGGCAGCCGGCTACCCCTGAGGAGCCATCGACCCGATCCGACGACATCGCCGTCGTCGGCGACCGATCATAAAAAAAGCCGCAGCCAGCTCCGTGTGGTGCACGGTTCGCCGGCTGCGGCAGGGATGTCAGTTGTGAGCGGTCAGTGCCCGTTGCGCTTGGCGAGCATGCGGTCCTTGAGAGCCAGTTTGCGCTTTTTGAGTACCTGAACCTCGAACTGCTCTTCCGGTGACAGGGAGCGATGACGGTCGAGTTGTTCGAGCCGCTGCTCCAGTTGCCGGTGTGTTTCACGAAGGGCTTCGAGGGAGTCTTCAGCAAGCGTGGGCTGCTCTCGGGCCGCTGTGGTCTGGGACATCGATGAGCTCCTGGGTCAGACAGTAAAAATGGAACACAGCAAACGATGCGAACTTCCAGTACTCGGCGGGGAAACGACCGGGGGATACAGGCTCGATACAGTCACCAGCCGAGCATTGTTCATGATGCCAGCAGGGGGGTGAAATTACAATCCGTTGCGAACGGTTGTTTAGTATTGGGTGTTGGGTGGTGGGTGTTCGGTGGTGGGTGTTGGGTGTTGGGTGGTGGGTGTTGGGTGTTGGGTGTTCGGTGGTGGGTGTTGGGTGTTGGGTGTTGGGTGGTGGGTGTTGGGTGGTTGGAGGCAATTATGACCAAAACCCGTCGAGTTGACATCCTGGCGGGGCTCGGCTATCAGACCGGTCGCCGTTTCGGAGCCTTCAGGGCTGTGGCGGCGTGGACCAAAGATTTTGTCACTGCGGTCGGCCCGCTCCGACCGGTATCAACAGAGGAATTTGACGATGGCACGCACAAAGATTGCCAGCCGCAAAAAGAAGAAAGCCACCAGCCGCACCTGTCCGGTATGTGACTCGGAGATGGAGGTCACCCGAGTGATGCGCTACAGCGAAGGCGCCGGGGGAATGCTGTGGGCCTGCACCAACACTTCCTGTCTGACCCTGGTGTCGAAGGACGGTGTAAAAGTGGGGACGCTGCTTGACTGAGCAGCGCTGCCCCGATTGCCCGCCTGCGCGGAATCTAACACTCTTCTTACATCGTACCGCTCTATCAATGGGGGGCTCGGCCTATTCGAATTCGAAACGGGGGTTTGGAATGATCTCTGGATGGACGGGACTTATAATGAACTGAATTCCGGACGTGGTGTCGCCGTCTATCCCTTCCGACAACGTGTTGTGAACAGCGAGCCCGCCGGTGAGGGCAATCAGGCTATTGAGATTGAGAAGAGTATGAGACGACAGCAAGAGGCAGTGATGGGTGTTTCGGGCACGTTCAGCCGGGCGACGGTGTTCGTGCTGGCGGCGGTGGTGACGACGTTTGGCGTGGTGTCGCTGGCAAGCGGTGAAGGCGGCAATGTTCGCTATTCGTGGGAGCAGGTCAGCGTCGGTGATGACGCCACCAGCGCGCTGGTGCCTCTTGCCGAGGGGGATCTAAGCGGTGATGTAGACGCTCGCACCGTGGAGCAGGCGTTTGAGCATCTTCGTCGGGCCCGCCCCGACACCTACGGCAACTCCTATGCCTCGGTCAGTGGCGATCCGATCGAAGAGGCGACGGCGGAAGTTCACATCGACTCGAACTACGCGCAGTTTTCGACGGTCATCAAGGCCGAAGCGGTCTATACGCTGACGGAGTACGGTGTGCCGGAGGTGAAGTTTCCCGATTTCGCCGATGAGCCGCTGACACGTGCAGACGTGGCGATTCCGGCGTACACACTGACAGTTCCGCTGTGGAGGGTGGTGCCGTCCAGCCAGGTGACGACGGCTCAGATTCTGATGCCCGACGGCGAACTGGTGTCGGTCTCGGAGGTCGAACAGCGGTGGCAAAATCAGCGCGACGAAGTGATCGACGATGTGTATGCATTTCTCAGCGCCGGTGACGCCTACACCGTCCAGGAGGTAGCACAGCGGCTCGGGGATCTCGGAGATCTGCGCATCGCGGAGATCACGCCGTTGTTGATCCACGACGACGACACGGTGCGGGAGACGGCGTTGAGCGTGCTGGAAGGCAACGAAGATGACGCCACGGCGCTCGACGGTGTGTATGCGGCGCTCGACGAGGAGTCGGACGCCGGGCTGGCGCGAAAGATGGCCGAGTTTCTGGGGCGATCCGGTGACGACGAGTTCAACGTCGTCGAGCAGTTCTATCTGCTTGAAGAGGGTGACGACGACGAGGCGGCCGAAGCGATCCGCGAGCTGGCGAACTGGGATGACGACCAGCGGGTGGTGGACACACTGGTGGAATCGCTGGTCGACGAGCGCGAAGACGTCGCCGAGGGGGCCGTCGAATCGATGGACGCTCTGGCGTTGGATGACGAACGCATCGAGGCTCTGGACGACGAAGAGATCAACGCTGCGATTCGCATGGCCATCGCCGAAGATCTGACGGACGACGCCAATGAGGAGCGGGTGCGCATGGCCGGGTTCACCCACATCGCTCATCAGCGTGAGGGCGGGTATGCCAACCAGGCGCTGCGAGAGATCGCTGCGCTTCAGTTCGACGACGCCCGACAGCGCGTCGAAGAGTTTCTGGAGGACGACTCGCGTCAGCGTCGCCACGGGGCGATGGAAGCGCTGATGGAGCGCAACGATGTCGAGAGCATCGACGCGCTGATGGCGCTCGCCGATGACAGCCCCGACGGAGATCGGATGTTGCATGCGGCCTACGAGATCATGGTCTCCCAGTCGTTGGACGACATTATCGACCAGACCGACGCGGACTCGACGTCGGTGCAGGAAGTAGCCTATCGCGCCATCGGTGAACGGGCGGCCGAAGAGCCGGGTCGCGACGACGCGGTGGAGACCGTCGAGCAGGGGGCGGACCACCAGAACGCATCGATTCGCGCCGCCTCCGCCGAGTCGCTGGGCGAGGTCGGTACTGACGAGGCGCTGGAGGTGCTCAGCGGGATGACAAATGATCAGGACGCGCAGGTGCGTCGAAGCGCAGCGCTGGCGCTGGGACAGTTTTCGGGCGACGACGAGGCGGACACGTTGGTGGATCTTCTCGATGATGCGGATCCGCAAGTGGTCGCCGCGGCGATCGATGCGCTGGAGATGCGCGAAGACGACCGAGCTGCCAGCCGCATCGAAGACAAGCTCAACGACGACGAAGGTGTCATTCGAGCCAGTGCGCTGCGGGCGGTCACCACCTTCCTGCCCGATCGCGAAGAGGCCACCGTCAGCAGCCACATCAACACCCTCGGTGGGGCGATTCGCGACGATGCGACGGTGGTCCAGAAGTCGGCGCTCGAGCAGCTCGGGCGGTTCGAGGAATCGATGGCGGTGACCAACATCGCCAACCTGGTCGGTTCGGACAACACGGACATCCGGCTGGCGGCGCTGGAGGCGCTGGCGGCGACGGGTCACGATGACGCCCGGTCGCTGATCGAGTCGGCGCTTAACGATTCGGAAGCCGAAGTGCGCCGTCAGGCTGTCGAAGCGCTCACGGAGCTGATCGGCAGCGAGGCGCGACAGGAGCTGGAAGCGCGGATGGAAGACGAGGAAGACCCGGACGTGCGAGACTTCATCCAGTCGCAATTGCAGAGCATCTGAACTTTTTGAACTCTCATTTTGTGGAGCGCCGATGTCGCGAACTGCGGGCTCGTTGCTGGTGATCGTCGCCTTTTTGATGGTGGGCTGGACGGGGTGTAACCAGTCGTCGTCCCCGGAGGTCAACGAAGATGAACCGGCCCAGGACAACCAGCAGCCCGACTGCAGCGTCGACGCCGACTGTGAGTCCTACTACCGCTGTCTTCAGGGGGAGTGTGGAGAGCCGCCGGCGATGACGGGACAACGCGATCAGAATACGCCAGTCGCCGAGATTGTGGACGGCGACGAGACGGTGGCCCAGTTTTATCTGGAGCTGGCGGTGACCGAAGATGAGCAGGCCACGGGGCTGATGTATCGCGAAGAGATGTTGCCTGACTGGGGGATGCTGTTCATCTATGAGGAGGAACAGGAGCTGTCGTTCTGGATGAAGAACACCTTCATTGAGCTGGATATGATCTTCATCGACGCCGCCGGAGAGGTCGTCGGTGTGATCGATCGGGCGGAACCGCTGTCGACGCAGCCACGCTCAGTGAACCGGCCGGCGCGCTACGTGTTGGAGGTGCTCGGCGGATTGGCCGAAGAGCAGGGCATCGAGCCGGGTACACGGATGAGATTGCAGAATGTCGAAGACGCTTATCAACCTGATCAGTGAACTGGTGCCCACCCGGGCGCATGCTGCGGTGTGGGCGGCAGTGACTCTGATGGCGTTGGTGGTGGCCTTCGTTCCATTGTTCAACCTGGTGGGATACGAATCAGCGGCGCTGTTCGGCGTGGTGCTGGGGCTGTGTGCGACGGGGCTGACGGTGTACATGGTGCGAAGTGGGCGGATTTTGCCCCCGCTTGCCGATGAGCGAGAACGGTCACCGACGCGCGACTTCGGGCGGCTGGCGGTGATCCATTGTGCGATGATTGCCGGGCCGGCTCTGATATTGACGGCCAATGGACTGCGGGTGACGAACTGCGACTGGGTAGCGGGGTTTGCGTTCTGGGGGCTGATCGTGGTGCCGGCGGTGCTGATCGGACAGACGGCGGGCTGGGTGGGGGTGACGCTGTTTGCGCGGCGCCGCGTCGCACCCTGGGCGGTGGCGTTTGGACTGCCCGTGGCCGATGCGGCGACGTTGCTGGCCCACCTCGCATTGCAGCCGCCGATCGTGGGGCATCAGTGGTTTCTCGGCTATTTCGGCGGGTCGATTTATGACGAGGCGCTGGCGGTGCCGCCGTCGCTGATCGCCTACCGGGTGATCAACCTGGCGGCGGTGGTGGCGGTGGTGGCGGCGATCGAGGTGGTGTTTGCGCTTGTGCGTGGGCGCCGTTGGCAGTGGACGGCGGCTCTGGCCGTGATGGCGGCGGTGGTGTGTGCCTCCGGATTCGCCTACAGGATGGAGTTCGGCATCTCCATTGACCGCGACTACATCGCCGAGGAGTTGGGAGGGAAGGTCGAGACGGATCACTTCGAGATCTACTATCCGAAGGACAGCTACCACATCGAGTGGATCGACGAGATTGTGGAGGAACACGAGTATCGCTACGCGATGCTCCAAGAGTTCTTCGACACCGATCCGGTCGCCGAAAGTGGGCGCAAAGTGCGCAGCTTCGTGTATGCCGATCGCGACTCGAAAGGGGAGTTGATGGGCGGCAGGGATACGATGGTCGCGAAGCTGTGGCTCCAGGAGATGCACATACTGTGGCAGGGCCCGAACAGCCGGATGCTCGCCCACGAGCTGGCGCATATCTTCACCGAGCCCTTCGGGGCGGGCCCGCTGAGGTTGAGCATGCAGAACAGTGTGGGCGTGAACATGGGGCTGGTCGAGGGCGCGGCGACGGCAGCGGAGTGGCCCGCCGGGGAGTTGACCCCGCACGAGGCGTCGGCGGCGATGCGGCAGTTGGATATTGCGCCCGGGATCGACCGGATTGTGGGCGCCGGCGGGTTCTGGACCGAGGCGTCGGGCCCGGCGTACGTGGCGATGGGATCGTTTGTGCGATTTCTCATCGACGAGAAGGGGATCGACACCTTCAAGGAGGTCTACCCCGGCGGGGACTTCGAGGGGGGGTACGGGGTGAGCGTCGACGAACTTATCGAGCGCTGGGAGGAGTATGTGGACGGCAAGGAGCTGACCACGCGCCAGTTGGTCGTCGCCGAAGAGCGGTTTGACCGGCCCAGTATCTTCGGGCGCAAGTGTGCCCGGGCGATCGCCGAGGTTCGACGCCAGGCGCGAAGTGCGGCCAGCCGCGGCGCCTTCGGTCAGGCGCGCCAGTACTACGAACAACTCCTCGCGCTCGATCCGGATCGGCCTGCAGCACACCGGGAGTACGCCCGACTTTTGTTCGACCACGACCGTCACGACGAAGCGCTGGAGGTGATCGACAACCGGCCGCTCGCGTCGATGACCCGGGTGGACGAGGCGCGGTTTATGGAGTTGAAGGGCGATATCCTGTGGTCCCAGGGCGACGCCGAAGAAGCGGTGGAGGCATATTCGCGGGCGCTTCGGGCAGGGGCACGAATTGAGCGGGAGCGCAGCCTGCGGGTGAAGCGACACCTGGCAGCACGCGACGACGACTACGGGCGGGCCTATCTGGTCGATGGGGGCGACGGTGTCGGATCGATGTATACGCTGGTGCAGTGGGTACAGGCGGCGGGGGCCGACGATCCGGTGGCGGTGTATCTGCTGGGCCGGCGGCTGTGGCAGCGGCGCCACTACGCGGAGGCAATCCCCTACCTGCAGCAGAGCCAGCAGGGGTTGTCGGCGGCGGTGCTGGAC
>SKMT01000016.1 GCA_007120915.1 Myxococcales bacterium
AGAGGCAGGAAAGTTTGGTTGGGGAGGCTGACGTGCGGGACGGCGGAGGTGGCTGGGAGAGGGGAGACGGAAAGACGTGAACCGCAGAGGCGCGGAGCGCGCAGAGGAAAAACAGGGAGGGAACCGTCAAGACGCCAAGAACGCCAAGGAAAGACCACGAAGGGTCAGGGAAGTTTGGTTGGGGAGGCTGACGTGCGGGACGGCGGAGGTGGCTGCGATCCACGACCCCAGGACCTCACGACCCCAGGACCCCAGGACCCCAGGACCCCAGGACCCCACGACCTCACGACCTCACGACTCATAACAAATCTTTGAGCCACCAGAGTGCCACGAAGGTGCCGATGCTGCTTCCGAGCGAAGAGAAGAAGAAGACCAGCATGATTCGGGAGAGCCGGTTTTTCCACCAGCCGGTCCACTCGACGATGTCGTCGCCGATGGACTCGAAGTCGCGCACTCTGGGGGCGGCGAAAATGGTCTGAATGAAGGCGGCGACCATTCCGGCGCCGACGATGGGGGCCAGGGAGGTGAAGGGAGCGGCCGCGGCGGCGGCGACGATAGTGAGTGGATGTGCCAGTGCGGCGAGAGCGCCGACCGCTGAGAAGGCGCCGTTGGCCACGACCCATGCGAGGGTGGCGGTCTGGAAGTACTCCGGGTCGGCGTTGAAATAGCCGAAGGTGAAGACCCCGATGATCAACACCGGGATCATCCAGGGGAGAAACCGGGAGATATAGGAGCGGGGTGGGACGTATTCGACGGCGTCGATGGCCGCCGGGTCGTCCTCTTGTTGAAGGTGGCGCAGGATGCCGGGGACGTGGGCGGCGCCGACGACGGCGACGATGCGTTCGCCGTCGGCGTTGCGGATTTTGTGTGCCATGTACAGGTCGCGCTCGTCGACGACGACCCCTTTGACCGACGGGAGAATTTCGCCCAGTTCGTCGAGAATTTCGGTGATGTTGGGGGACTGACGAAGCTCGGCGAGGTCGGCTTCGTCGACTTCGCCGCTGTCGAACAGTCCGGCGAGCAGGCTGAGTGCGACGAAGGCGCGCCGCCAGAAGGGGGTAGTGCGCCAGGCACGAAGAAGGGTGATCTGCACGTTGCGGTCGATCAGCTCCAGTTCGGCGCCCTGAGCTTCGGCTTCTTCGGCGGCGGCGGCCATCTCGGCGCCGGGTTTGACGCCGGTGTAGTTGCCCATGCGCTTCTGGAAGGCCATCAGCGCCAGCCGGGCGAGCAGGAAGGTCATCTTCCGGTCTTTGATCACCTGGATCAGATCCAGGTCTTCCCAGCGCTGGCCCTGGGTGAGCGACTGGAAGCGCTCTGCGTCAAGTTCGACACAGACGGTGTCGGGCTGTTCGTCTTCGATGACCTGTCGGACGACGTCGACGGACTCCTGGGAGATATGAGCGGTGCCGACCAGCAGCACCTCGCGCCCGTCGACGTGCACGCGGGTGACGTCGGCGTCGTGGGCGGGGAGAACGTCGTCGGGATCGGTGGTCGGGAGGGAGTCGGTCATGTCGAGTCGCGTTCGAGAGATACGGCGGCGTGTGTGTCAGTATTCGAACCGGGAGTATTAGGAGATATTCCCGGTTTTGCATAGGCACTGGTTATTGGTTGTTGGTTATTGGTTGGTAGCGGGGCTGAGGGTTGGGGGATGATTGAGTTTCATTGCTCGACCCGTAGCCCGGGGCCAGGCGCAGTACAGATTGCCCCGGGGACTGAGGTGCTGGAGCCTCAGAGGATAGCTGAAAGCAGATAGGACAGTGCTCACAAATGAAACGCCCGTGCGCGGTCGACTGCGTCGGCCGCCGGGGGGTGCTCGTCGCCGTCGGGCGGGGTGACATCTGTAGTGGGACCGCCGGTGAGTACGTCGATGCAGGCGCCGACGCTGTTGGCGAGGGCGTCGAGGTGGTAGCCGCCTTCGAGGATGAGGGCGAGACGGCCGTCGGCGAGTTCGTCGGCGAGATGGTCGATGAGCCGGGTGAGCGCGGCGAAGCCGTCGGTGGTCATCTGCATGCCACCGACGGGGTCGAGCCCGTGGGCGTCGAATCCGGCGGAGACGACGACCAGATCGGGCTCGAAGTCGATTGCGCGGGGGCGGAGGATGGTGTCGAAGGCGCGAAACACAGCGGCGTCGCCGGTGGCTGAGGGAAGCGGGACGTTGACGGTAGTGTCTGTTCCGTCGCCGGCGCCGGTCTCCTGAAGGGTGCCGGTGCCGGGGTAGAACGGGTGCTGGTGGGTGCTGAAAAAGAGGATGTCGCCGCGGCGGTAGAACGCGTGCTGCGTGCCGTTTCCGTGATGTACGTCCCAGTCGACGACCAGCGCCCGGCCGAGATCGTGTTCGGCGATGGCGTGGGCGGTGGCGATGGCGGCGTTCGAGAAGAGGCAGAAGCCCATGCCGCGATTGTGCTCGGCGTGGTGGCCGGGGGGGCGTACCAGCGCGAAGGTGGGGGATTGGTCCTCGATGGTGGTGTCGACGGCGCTGATACAGCAGCCGGCGGCGAGTTCGGCGGCGTCGACGCTGCCGGGGCTGATACCGGTGTCGGGGTCGAGCCGCGCGGTCTTGCCGCGAAGATTGAGCACGGTGTCGACGTAGTCGGGGTCGTGTATCCGCTCGATGGCGGTGCGTTCGGCCGGCGGGGCGGTCTGCAGGTTCAGGTCGGGAAACCGGCCGGTGACGTGGTCGCGGATCGATTCGAGCCGCCCCGCTCGCTCGGGGTGGCCGGGCCCGTTGGTGTGGTCGAGCATCCGGGCGTCGAAGAAGAGTTTCGGCGTGCGTGCAGCCATCTTAATCGTCGTGATCGAGAGGTTCGATGAAGCCGTCTTCACCGCCGGTGGAGGCGGTGGTGGCGTATTGAAGTTGCACCAGCCTGGCGTAGTGCCCGCCCAGTTCCATCAGCTCGTCGTGGGAGCCCTGTTCGACGAGCTGCCCGTCGTCGAGCACCAGAATCCGGTCGGCGCTCTGAATCGTAGACAGTCGGTGGGCGACGACCAGCGAGGTCTGGTGGGCGAGGAGTCGCTCGATCGCTTTCTGAATCAACGCCTCGGTGTCGGTGTCGACGTTGGCGGTGGCCTCGTCGAGCACCAGCACTTCGGGGTCGAGGATCAGCGCTCGAGCGAAGGCGAGAAGCTGCTTTTCGCCGGAGGAGAGGTTGGAGCCGCGCTCGGCCAGTTCGAACTCGTAGCCGCCGGGCAGGCTGTTGATCAACTCGTCGGCGTAGACCATCTCGGCGGCTTCGCGCACCCGGTCAAAGGGCACGGAGTCGTCGCCGAGTGTGAGGTTTTCGAGGATGGTCCCCCGGAACAGGAAGACGTCCTGGAGCACCACGGCGAACTGGCTTCGCAACTGATGGATGTCGAAGTTACGGATGTCACGGCCGTTGATGAGAATCTGACCGTCGTCGATGTCGTAGAGGCGGGTGAGAAGATTGATGACCGTCGATTTGCCGGCGCCGGTGTGACCGACGAGGGCGACGCGCTCACAGGGTTCGATCTCGAAGTTCAGCCCGTCGAGCACTGTCTCATCGTCGGTGTAGCTGAAGTGTACATCCCGAAATTCGATGCGATAGGGACGCTGGGGCAGTGGCTCCGGATCAGCGGGGGATTCGATGATCTCGTCGGTGTCGAGCAGCTCGAAGATGCGCTCGCTGCTGGCCATGGCGTTCTGCAGTAGATTGTATTTTTCGGCCAGGTTGCGAATCGGTTTGAAGAACTTCTGCATGTATTCGATGAAGGCGACGAGCACGCCGAGGGTGACGATGCCTTCGAGGGCCTGGCCGCTTCCGTACCAGAGGATGGCGCCGATGGTGATGGAGCCGGCGGCCTCGATGACGGCGTAGAGAATGGCGTCCCAGCGAATGGCGCGGATGTTGGCGTCGCGATACTCGGCGTTGATGTCGCTGTATTCGTCGCGGCTGACCTTTTCGCGCACGAACAGTTGGATGACGTCCATGCCGGTGATGCTTTCCTGCAGGTGGGCGTACAGCCGGGCGATCTTGGTGCGCACCGTGCGGTATGCCTTGCGCAGAAAGTAGCGCAGCACTGCCGTAAAGCCGATCAGGAAGGGGACGACGATGAAGCTGGCGAGTGCCAACTGCCAGTTGACCACCATCAGGATGACGACGATGGCGAAGACGGTGAGCAGATCGCCGGCCATGGTCACCAGCCCGGAGGAGAGCGCCTCCTCCAGGTTCTCGGTGTCCGTGGTCATGCGGGTCATCAGCCGGCCCACCGGGGTTTTCTTGAAGAACGAGGAGGCGAGCTGCTGGACGTGATCGAAGATGTCCTGGCGCAGGTCCCGAAGCGCCAGGTTTCCGGCGTACTTCATCAGGTACTGCTGCCAGTAGGTCAGAAATGCGTGGCCGACGACGGTGCCGGCGTACACGACCATGATGAACCAGAGCCCGTCGAACTCGCCGGGGATCAGGTAGTCGTCAATCGCGATCTGGAGCATCCAGGGCTGGACGAGCGAGACGGCGCTGACAGCGGGAAGAAGAAGCAGACAGACAACGAAGAGCCACCGATAGGGGCGCATGTACTTCCAGAGCCGACGCACCAGGGCGGTGTCGGCGAACTTGCCGAGCTTCCGCTCTTGAAATCCGGAGCCGATGGCCGCACCGCCCTTGTCCTTGCGGTCGGTGGACCCGTTGGAGGCGTCGGATTCGGTTGTGGAATCGGTGTCGCTCACTGGTCGTATTGCTCCCGAAGTTTCTGGCGTTGGTACATCTGGGCGTAGACACCGTTCTGTTCAATCAGTTCGCCGTGGGTTCCCTGCTCGACGATTCGGCCGTCGTCGAGCACGAAAATTTTGTCGACCTCCGTCAGCGCGTTGAACCGGTGGGTGAGCATGATGGAGGTGCGCCCCTGCATGATGGTGTCGAGCTGATGGAGGATGCGCCGCTCGGTGTGGGTGTCGACGCTGGCCAGCGCGTCGTCGAGGATCAGAATCCGGGGGTTGACCAGAAGCGCCCGGGCGATGGTCACCCGTTGTTTCTGGCCGCCCGACAGGGTGACGCCGCGCTCGCCGACCAGTGTTTCGAGCCCCTCTCGGAATCCGTCGATGTCGCCTCGCAGCGCGGCGATGTCGATGGCCTCCTGGATGCGGTCGCGCTGCGTCAGCGCCCCTTCGAAGGACTCGTCGCCCAGCAGCGGTTCGTCGGGCAGTGCCTTATCGAGCGTGGAGTCGTAGGCAAGCGAGTCGAGCCCGAAGCGCATGTTCTGGCCGACGGTCATCGAAAAGAGGAACGGCTCCTGAGGTACGAACCCGATCTCACAGCGCAGATCGCGAAGGGGAATGCGGTCCACCGGTACGCCGTCGATGCGGATTTCGCCCTCGTCGGGGTCGTACATCCGCGCGATCAGCCGCACCAGGGTTGATTTGCCGGAGCCCGTCTTGCCGACGATGGCGGCGGTGGAGCCGGCGGGGATGGTCAGCGACACGTCTTTGAGCGCCGCGTCGTCGCCGTCGTAGCTAAAGGAGACATCGTCGAAGACGATTTCGCCGACGTGTTGGCCTGACGGCTCGGGCAGCGAGCCGGGGTCATCCGGGTCTTGCAGTTGCGGTTCGTGCTCAAGCAATTCGCTGACCCGGTCGAACGCGGCGATGCCGCGGTGGTAGATCGCGAAGACCCATCCCAGTGCAATGGTGGGGGGAACCAACGCGACGATGTAGCCGTTGAACTCCACGAATTCGCCGAGGTTCATCGAGCCGTCGATCACAAACCGGGAGCCCACGATCAGTACGACCAGTGTGCCCGTGGAGGCGATAAGGATGATCAGGGCGTTCATCAGCGCCCGGATCTTTGCCAGTTTGAGGTTTTCCTGGAAATAGGTCTCGTTTTCCTCTCCGTAGTGCTCGCATTCGCGCTGTTCGAGCACATAGGATTTCACCACATCGATGCCGCTGAGGTTCTCCTGGATATGCGTGGAGAGATCGGAGAGCTTCGCCTGGACGACCTTCGTCTGTGTGAACAGCGCGTACATCACCCTGCGCAGCCCGAAGAGCAAAAAGGGGTAGGGCAGAATGCAGGCGAGCGTCAGCCGCCAGTCCACCCCAACCATCCGGGTCAGGGCGATGCTGTAGGCGACGAGCGTGTTGACGATGTGCAAGAAGGGCAACGCATACAACAGCCGCACGTAGGTGACGTCGTTGGTGGTACGGCTGGTCAGATCACCGGTGGGCGTGGCGCCGTAGAACGCAGGGCTGAGTTTGGCGAGATGGTCGTACAGTGCGTTTCGGACGTCGAACTCGATGTAGCGCCCGGCGTTGAAGATGGTGATGCGGCTGAAGATCCGGGCGACGGCGGCACCGATGGCGAGCGCGATGATGATGATGGAGGCGGTGATGACCTCCGAGCGCACCGCCGAGGTGTCGAAGTCGCCGGGGGCGCCGACGGTCTCGCGAAGCAGTTGGACGGCGTCGCCCAGATACTGCGGGATGCTCAGTGTCGCCAGATTGGTCAGCACCAGAAAGACGGAACCGGCGAGAAACCACTTCAGATAGGGGCGGAAGTATTGCCACAACCGGCGCCGACGCACGTCGGGGGGAAGGGCAAACTCTTCGGAGCCCGGGGGCTTGTCGGAGGGAGTAGCCATCAGTTCTCAACGGTGGGTGCTTCGGGATACGGCGCGCCGTAGGATTCGGCATGAAGCGCCGCAGATGGCGGCACGGTACGCCGGATGCGGTTGCAGTTCAACCAGCAGAGTTCCCCCTTTAGTCCGCGCGAAGCCCGATGCGTTCCCAGTTCACCCCCGAGGAGTCGGGGAGGGTCGACCAGGCGACGTAGAGGGGACGGCCCTCGATGTGGTCTTCGGTCACCGTACCGAAGGCGCGGCTGTCGAAGGGCCGCTCGTCGTCGTTGACGAAGCTGCGGTTGTCGGACAGCAAGAAATACTGATCGTCGCCCAGGTCGAGATCGGGTAGTGAACTGTCGACGAGGCTGCCCGATTCCACGGAGATGACGTAGCGGCTTTCGTGGTTGTGCTCCACCCACAGCTCGGCATCATCGTCGAAGACCAGTGCATCGTTGTTGTCGTCCTCAACCGAGGTGTGTTCGAGTACGTCGTCGTTGATGACCAGGGTGTAGCCCTGCATCTGGACGTTGTCGGTCGGGGAGGCGACGACGCGGGCGATAGATCGTTCGCCGTCGCCGGGCATCCGCACCACGACGATATCGCCGCGGGTGGGGGCGTCGTCTTGAAAGGCGGTACGGTCGATGACCAGCCAGTCGCCGGGGTGGTACTGAGGGGCCATCGCCTCGTGTTCGACAGGGATGACGGTTAACAGATGGCGCGCTGTGAAGTGGCCGGTAGCAGCCAGAGGAGCGAGAAACGTCAGCAGTGCGATCAGGGCATAGATCAGCGGATGCTGGAAGAAGCGCTGTCGATGATGGCGGTCGTCGTCGATCAATTCGGCGGCGTGCCAACTGCTGAGCATGCAGAACGTCAGCCAGGCGGCAAGTAGCACCAGCGCCGGGTAGAGGGGAAAGAACTGAACGATCACCGCGGCGATCACGAACAGAAGCACGACCAGCAAAAAGAGCAGGTTGACGATCAGACCGGCGACGAGCCGGCCGGTGTACACCAGGGCGAGCCCGGGAGCGGCCAGGGACCACAGAAAGGCGACGAGTGGTCGTGCCGGCCCCCGTTGAGGCCGGGAAGCTGGGGATTGCTGGTCCATAATCCAGTCCTGAAGTACGGGTGGGGGCAGTCGGGAAAGCGCACAGGCTTCCGCGACGACCGCAACGGGAAATTTTGGGGGGCCGCATCGGTGGTGTCAACTTGCAGGGAACAAACCGGGTCGTTCGTAAAATTACGGTATGAACCTTGCACGATTGGTCGGATCGTGGCTTTCTGGGGGATGAGCAGACGTATGTGGCTGAATCTGCAACAACGCCGGACGGATGATGACAAAACGAGACGAGTCGAAACTGTCGTTGTCGACACTGTTGGTGCTGGCACTGACAGCGGTAGTGCCGCTGAGTGTGGCCACCGGATTTTCGAACTTTGAACGACCACGCCAGGCGGTGCTGGTGGTGCTCGCCGCTGTGGCACTGGTCGCCTGGGCGGTGGGCTGGGTGCGCCGGGGACGAATCAAGATGGCGTCGCCGGGGACGGTGGCGCTGGGTGCGGCGTTCCTCGGCAGTGTGGCGCTGTCGCTGGTGTGGTCCGGTGTGACAGCGTTCGGCGCGTTGAGCGTGTTGATGTGGGTGAGCCTGGGAGTGGTGTTTCTGATATTGGTCGCTCCGGTGGGCAAGGCGCCGGAGTTTCTGGACTGGGTGACCGCTGTGGGAGCGGGGACGCTGGGCGCCGGTGGGCTGGGGCTGTACGAGCTGTTCGGTGGCGAAGGGTTGGCTGTGGTGTGGGCTCCGGCCGGTCTGACCGGTGGGTTCGACGCGATGGCGTTTGCCTCGGCGTACTACATGGTGGCGGTGGTGGTTCTGATCGGTGGGGTGGCCCTGTCGCGGGGGGCGAGGC
>SKMT01000301.1 GCA_007120915.1 Myxococcales bacterium
CGTCACCGACGGCGATGCCCCCTGGCTGAACATGCTCGCCGAAAAAGCGCAGACGGCACAGCGGTTTGAATCGCCTACGCGATCCCACACCGACGGTGCTGCGTAACGCGCACCGAACACCGAACACCGAACACCCACCACCGAACACCTATAACCATCCCACCCTCCCGATGGGCCAAGGCGCCATCGCTATCCCAGTCGGGCGCTGAACTACGCGCCCGAAGGTGCTCGGGAGCCACGGTCGCATCGCATCGCGGTTTCCGCCCCCAGGCGTTGATATCGACGTCACAGCTCACTGGACCGGGTAAAGGCGTCCCTGCGCCCACCCACCACCGAACACCGAACACCGAACACCGAACACCGAACACCCACCACCGAACACCCACCACCGAACGCCGAACACCGACCACCCACCACCGAACGCCCACCACCAATAACCAATAACCAACAACCAATAACTAATAACCAACGCCTATTTCCGAAAACTGTGATTCAGCTCCTTCTTTCGGAGCCGCACAGATTCCGGCGTAATCTCGACGTATTCATCGCCTTCGATAAACTCGATCGCCTTTTCCAGCGTCATCTCTTTCGGTGGGCTCAAGATCAGCGCATCGTCACTTCCCGACGCCCGCACGTTCGACAGTTTCTTGCCCTTGCAGGGGTTGACCACCAGATCGTTGTCCCGGCTGTTCAGCCCGATGATCTGACCGCCGTACACCTCTTCGCCGGGGCCGACGAACAACTCGCCGCGCTCCTGGAGGTTGTGCAGCGCATAGGTGGTGGTCACTCCCTTGTCCTTGACCACGAGCACGCCGTTTCGCTCATCGTCCAGATCGCCTTTGTACGGCTCATAGCCGCAGAAGCGGCTGTGCATGATGCCCGTGCCCCGGGTGTCGGTCAGAAACTCGGAGCGATAGCCGAACAACCCTCGTGAGGGGACCTTAAATTCGAGCCGCTGGGAGCCATCGGCGTTGTTCTCGACGCTCAACAGCTCTCCTTTGCGCTCGTTGAGCTTCTGGATGACCGTGCCCGCGTAGTCCTGGTCGACCTCGATGACCACCTCTTCGACCGGTTCGAGCCGCTTTCCATCGTCATCTTCCTCAAAGATCACCTCCGGCTGTGAGATCTGCATCTCGTAGCCCTCGCGACGCATCTGTTCGAGCAACACTGACAGATGCAGATCACCGCGCCCTGAAATCTTGTAGGCTTCCGCACGCTCCGTGTCCTCCGAGACCTGCAGCGCCACGTTTTGCTCCAGCTCCTGATCGAGCCGGTCGCCGATCTGGCGGCTTGTCAGATACTTGCCCTCCAGCCCCGAGAACGGCGAGTCGTTGATCATCATCACCATCGACACCGTCGGCTTGTCGATCTCGATCATCGGCAGCGGCCGGATATTCTCCGGGTCGCAGATCGTCTCACCGGGCAGGATGTCCTCCAGCCCGGCGACGGCGGCGATATCGCCGGGGCCGACCTCTTCACGCTCTACCCGCTCCAGGCCTCGAAACCCGTACAGCTTCCGGATCCGGGCGGTCTCGCGAGTGCCGTCGCGGCGGCATCGCACCACCTTATCGCCCACCTGCAATGTCCCGTCGAACACCCTTCCGACGGCCACGCGGCCCACGTAATCGTCGTAATCCAGGGTCGCCACCTGCATCTGAAGCGGCGCATCCCGGTCTCCCTGCGGCGCAGGTGCCTTCTCGACAACCGTCTCCAGAAGTGCCGTCAGGTCATCGGCCGGCTCCTCCAGATCGTGCATCGCAAACCCTTCGAGCCCCGACGCATAGATCGTCGGAAAGTCCAACTGTTCGTCCGTCGCCCCCAGGTCCATGAACAGCTCGAAGACCATGTCCAGCACTTCGTGGGGCCGGCTGTTGGAGCGGTCCACCTTGTTGATGACCACCACCGGCTCCAGGCCCAACTCCAGGGACTTGCGCAGCACGAATTTGGTCTGGGGCATCGGCCCCTCGAAGGCATCGACGAGCAACAACACCGTATCGACGAGCTTCAACACCCGCTCGACCTCTCCGCCGAAATCGGCGTGGCCCGGGGTGTCGATGATGTTGATGCGGTGATCGCGCCAGTCGATGGCGGTGCACTTGGCGACGATGGTCAATCCCCGCTCCCGCTCCAAATCGTTGCTGTCCATCGCCCGTTCAGCCAACTGACGGTGCTCGGGAACGGTGCGGGTCTGTTTGAGAAGTTCGTCAATCAGGGTGGTCTTGCCATGGTCGACGTGAGCGACGATGGCGATGTTTCGAATCTGTTCCATAGGGCGCACTCTACTGCTAGAAAAGGCGTTACTCCGTGCGCTCCACTAACAGATGGATGCCCTCGCGTCATCCTTCCTGTTCTTCCCCCTGCTCACCGTCGTCGGAATCATCGCTGCTCCGGCGCCGAAATCCCCATCGGCTACGCGAGCGGTCAACGTCGTCGGCGCCGTCTTCGTCTTCGGCGTCTTCGGCGTCTTCGGCACCTTCGTCGTCGGCTTCCGTATCGGAGATGGTCTTCTTGTCGCCTTTTCGGCCCCGCACCGACACTTTGTTTTTCACTTCCGGCTCGAACGCCGCATCGTTGGGGATAAACCGCACTTCCGTGCGGATCTCGAAGCTGACGCTGGTCAGAATCTTGGTCAGCTCCCCTCCCAGGTCCACATTCTGCAGGAACATGCGCACCTCGCGCGAGACCACCCGCAGCACCTCGCGCTTCGTCGAATCGACCTGTCCCAGAATAAATCCGACCACCTCCCCGGGCAACTCCTTCTGTTTGGCAAGCGAGCGCAGCCGCTCTTCGTTCATCAACCCCCCGACGCCCCGCTTCAACACATCCGGCAGAAGCCCCTCGAGCGCCTTGCCCAGCCGCGACACCTCCTCGGGGTCGGTGGCCAACTCATCCCAGTCCTCGTAGAGGTGCTCGTCTTCCAGGTCGTCGAATTCCCGGTAGTCCTCCTCGAACTCGTCGGCAACGTCGTCACCGTCGGACTCCCGGGGCCCTTCTTGCTCTTCCGGTTTCGATTCTTCGGATGTGTCAGTCACGATCTCTTCTCCAAAACATGGGTCTTCTGCGTCAACGCTGCTGAACAAAAACACGTTGGGCAGCCGTCAACGCAGCTCCAGGTTCACTATCCAACCCCATCTGGTTCAACACTTCTTCCACCGCCCCCAGGGTCAATCGAATGTCGGCGGATTCGAAAAATCCGATGTGCCCGATTCGGATCAACTTCCCCGACAGATGCTTCTGGCCCCCGGCGATAATCACCCCGTGGTCTGTGCGCAGCCGCTCTACCAGCTCGGCGCCGTCGATTTCGTCGGGAAGCACCACGGCGGTGACCGCATTGGAGTGGCGGCTGCTGAGCAATGACAGCCCCAGCGCCTCAACCCCCGCCCGCGTGGCCGCGGCGTTGGTTTCGTGGCGCTGGATCAACTCTTCTCGGCCTTCCTGGCGCATCATCTCCAGCACTTCCTGCAGCGCCAGTGTCAGCGAAATCGAGGACGTAAACGCGGTCTGGTTGTCCTGCTGGCGCCGCCGCTCTCGCCCCAGATCGAAGTAGTAACGAGGGTGATCGCAGTCGTCGTAGCGCTTCCAGGCGCGCTCGGAGGCGGCGACAAAGCCGAGTCCGGGAGGAATGCCGAAGGCTTTCTGGGAACCCGCCACCAATACGTCAATGCCCCACTGGTCCATCGGCATACGATGCACGCCCACGGCGGTGATGCCATCGACGGCAAACAAAGCTGTTGAGTTCTGTCGCACCACCGACGCCAACTGGCGTACCGGGTGCATCACCGCCGTCGATGTCTCACTGGCCGTCAGTGTGACCATCGCCGCGTCGGGATGGGCGTCGAGCACCTCTTCGAGCCGACTCGGCTCCAGATGCTCTCCCCACTGCAGATCAATGTCGACCACGTTCATCTCAAACGCCCGGGCCACATCCCCCCAGCGTTCTCCGAACTTGCCGCCGCCCACACAGATTACGGTGTCACCGCGGCGGGTGAAGTTCGTCATCGCCGCCTCGAACGCCCCGGTGCCGCTGCAACTGAGCATCAACACATCGGAGTCGGTCTCGAACAACCACTCCAGCCCCCTTCGCACGCGGTGCATCACCTCTTTGAACTCTTCGCCGCGGTGATGAATCAACTGCCGCGCCATCGCCAGGCGTGCCCGCTCGGGGACCGGTGTCGGCCCCGGTGCCATCAGGTGTGTTCTGTGCATATCGGTCCCGTCCTCCAGAAGTGACAACGCGACTTCTTATGGCACGAAGGTCACACCTGCTTCAACCGCACTACGACGGGCAGAACCGATATTTTCCACCACCGGGGACCCGCTCGACAACGCCGGCGAGTTCATGTTCCAGCAAAATGGACTGCAACTCGGCGGCCGTCTTGTCGGTGTGACGGGCCAGTTGCTCCACCGAAAACGCACCGCCCACATCAAGCAGCGACTCCGCTTCGTCGAGCACTTCACAGTCGGGCCGTTTCTTATCCGTGACCTTCTGTGGCGCGTCCTCACTCAACAACGCCAGTTCTTCGGACATGATGGTGTTGCACCATTCCATCAGATCCTTGCTGTCGACGATCAGCCGCCCGCCATCGCGCAGGATCTGATGGCACCCCGCACTCAACGGGTCGTCCGGGGGACCGGGTACCGCCGCGAGGGGCCGGTCGAGCCGCCGGGCCGCCTCCACGGTGAGCATGGTCCCACTTTTGGCGCCGGCCCGAAGCACCAACACCCCTCTGCTCAACGCGGCGATCAGGCTGTTGCGGCGACGAAAGTGATAGCGGCGAACGCCCTCGTCGGGAGGATACTCGCTGATCAGAGCGCCACCGCTGTCGGCGACGTCGCGAAACAGTCGGCGATTCGACTTCGGGCTCGGATTGTGCAGCCCCGACGGAAGCACCACTACCGTCGTCGCCGACGCATCCACCGCCGCGCGATGCGCCACCGCATCCGCTCCCAGTGCCCCTCCGCTGACAATGGCAATTCCCTGTCGGGCCACGGGCTGCAGTATACGCCGGGCCGACGACGCTGCACCGACCGGAATCTTTCGGCTCCCCACCACCGCCACCGACGGCTGTACAAGCGCCGACGGAGGCCCCAGAAGATGAATCGCCGCCGGTGCCCGATCAAGCTGCTCGAACCGCTGAGGATAGCCGTCGTCGCCGTACACGATCACCTGTCCCGACCAGTCGTTGACCCTCTCGACGACCGAGCGTGCTCCCTGTTGATGCAACTTCTCGAGTCTCCGGCGCTGCCCGGCGGTCACAAAGTCGTATGCCTCATCCCCGTCGCACGGCGGTGGTTGTTCAAACCACGTCTCCATCGGAGCGAATCGCCGGCAAAATGTGACAAACCGGGGGGCATTCCAGCCCACCAGAAGCGCCATCGCACAGCGAAGCTGTCGCTCCGTTTCGGTGTCCCGTTCGAGTTCACACCCCTGAGTTGTGTTTTCCATCCCCCTGGCTCCCCTTCAGTTCCCCTGTTAACAATCCCGCCCAGGCTCAAATAACTGTTTCGTAATTGCGCTACACTCGGTCACGCCGGGCTGGACGACGAGGGCAAAGCGATGACGACGGTATAGCAGCGCTATCCGGAGGAATCGCAACACCGTCTTCGTCGTTCAGAACAAGTGAGAAGTGTAGTGCAATTCGGAACAGTTATTTAACTCCCTTCCACCTCGGCGAGCACGATTGTGATGTTGTCATTGCCCCCATTGGCATTCGCCTGGTCGACCAGCTCTTCGCAGGCCGACTCCAGGTCATCCGCGGACTCGATAATCTGGACGATGTGATCGTCGGCGACCATGTCCGTGAGCCCGTCGCTGCAAAACAAAAACCGGTCGCCGGGCTTGTACTGCAAAAACCGGGCATCTACCTCCACCTCCCCGGCCAGACCACAGGCGCGGGTGATCACGTTTTTGTACGGGAAAAACTCGACGTCCTCTTTGGCCAGGATGCCCATCCGTACGTATTCGTTGGCCAGTGAATGATCCGGTGTTAACTGCTCGATGTTGCCATCGCGCAACAGATAGGCCCGGGAGTCTCCGATGTGGGCCATATACACGCCCTGGTCGGTGAAATACCCGGACACGATGGTGGTGCCCATCCCGTCGAATGCCTGTTCGGTTTCGGCGGCCTCGAACACCGCCCGGTTCGCTGTCTTCAGCGCCTCGATAAGCCGGCGGTGATTCAGATCGACGATCTCACCGTTGACCTGCTGTTTATCCAGATCCGCCGGATCGTCGGGGATCGTCTCCCGGTAGTAGTCGACGATCGCCCGGATCGCCATCGCGCTTGCAACTTCTCCCGACTGGTGACCTCCCATCCCGTCGGCGACGATGCAAAGAGGCTCACTTCCATCGGACAGATAGAAGTCATCCTCATTGTGGTCGCGAGCCACGCCCACGTCGGTAATTCCGGCACAATGCAGTTTCATACAAGGTCCTCGCAACACACGTCCCAGTGGTGCTAACAGCAGATGAGGCGGCACCGCAGGCGTTCGACCCTGCGGTGGCTAAACTGCTTCGCCCGCCCTCTGCGATTGTTATTCATATCGGCTCGCGCCGTATCAGGCAATGTTACAACGACGATGATTCACTCCCCGGAGTCGGTTCGCCGCTCTGCCTCGAAGGTCGCCTCGAAGGTCGACGTGGTCAGCCCGTCATCGCTGTCCTGGATAAACCCTTCGTACACGCCATCTTCGATGTAATCGACGAGCCCGTCGGAGCTCTCCTCGATCAGGCGGCCTTCACCGCCGAGTTGCAGACCCATGTCGTATTCGAGGGTGCCGATGAGAATGTCGGCAAATCCGAACACCGTCGATACCGCTGTCTCACAGAAATCTTCCAGCGTCTCTGCTTCCAGACAGTAGTTCGCAGCGCAGACTTCATCCCCGGAGATAATGGAACCGACGATGCTGTCGCAGCCAAACCAGTAGGCAAATGCCTCGGACATCGAGTTGGCATTGCCGTCGGTGACCGCCGGCAGCATCACGTCGTTGAGCAGATATTGAATTAGCCTTCCGTAGCGCAGACTGACGGTATGCTGGTCGATCTGTAACTGATCGAACGCGGCGACCCGTCCCGTCCAGTCGGAGCTGAGCACGCCCAGCTCGGCGAACTCCCCGTCCTGATCGGCGACCAGGTCGATGACATCGCAGTCCGGGTCCGGATCGTTGTCCTCACACAGCCCCGACCAGTACAGGATGATCCCGATCCAGTTGTCCTGGCCCCGGAACTCGAAGTCGGCGGCCATCTTGCCGATCGACAACTCGCTGTGCACCTCCAGATTCGAGACCACCTGGCCCAACTCCTGGCCTGTCTCCTGCACCGATGACAGCCCTTCGCTGCTGGCGATAAAGTCATCGATGGCATCCTGGAACGTCTCATCAAGCCCGGTGGCACCCAGAAAATAGTCGATGGTGTTGCTGATGAATCCGCCGACGAGATTGCCCACCAGTTGGATGATCTCATCGTAGATCCCCTGGCCGGGATTCTCGAAGATCTCCAGCACGTTGACGATGGTGGAACCGGCGGGGCCGGAATCGGCCAGCGCATCAGTGAAGTCCCAGTGGCTGACCACGTCGTAGGTACCGACCGGGTTGAGCGGAATCAGTTGAAGGATCAACTCCACGTCCGTGGTCTGATCCTCCTGCACGATCACCGACTCCATGCAGCCCCCGGCGGCGATCTGACCCCGCTCCCCGCGGGCGATGCCCGTGACCACGTAGGACTGGCTCGTCGACAGGTTGTCCACCGTCACCGGGTCATCGATGAAGGGGGTGTAGTCCTCGGCGACGGTGTTGTCGTCCTGAGAGATCAGCGGCTGAAACAGATTGCAGTCAAAGTGGCTGGACCGGTACACTCGCACATCGATGTCGGACAGATCCATGATCCCGGGAGATGCGTTGACCAGGTCAATGTTGAGCGACCCCGTCTCTTCCGGGCGCGCTTCGACCTCGAACTCCACCGAATTGGCCTCCGGATGGCTGGCACGCACCGTCCAGCTTCCTTCGGCGTTGCCCAGGTTCACATCGACCATCGCCACGCCGTCGGACTCGGTGAACACCCCGCCGGAGCTGAGCGACGGAGCGTCATCGTCATCTTCCAGCACCTCGAAGTCGACCTGAGTACGATCCACGGGCTCGGCGGTGTGCCGCTCGTACACGATGACCCCCGCTTCCACGTCGCCGGTCACCTCTCCCTGCAGCTCCACCGGCGTGGCGGGAACCATCAGATAGGCCCCATCGCTGGCTCCATCAGGGTCATCGGAACTGGCGGTATCTCCACATCCCACCGCCACCAATACCGCCAACGTGAGTATCAACCCCGAGTAAAACCGGTTCCATCCGCTGGTATCCATCCCGACACTCGTCTCTGAAATGGTCATCTCTATTTTCGCACACAACTATGCCAACAAGCTACCAACAGGGGGCCATAAATTCAACTTCAG
>SKMT01000059.1 GCA_007120915.1 Myxococcales bacterium
CTGGCGGCGGTGTCGTCGTCGACGTCGCGTTCGACCATCACGCGTACCTCGCGGCCCGCCTGGATGGCATACGCTTTCTTGACGCCGTCGAACTCCGCGCAGATCCCCTCCAGCTCCTCCAGGCGTTTCACATAAGTACCCAGTACTTCGCGTCGGGCACCGGGGCGGGCACCGGAGAGGCTGTCGGCGGCGATAACCAGATGGGCGATCACCGAGTTTTGTGGCTCCTCGTTGTGGTGGGCGGCGATGGCGTTTCGAACCACCTCCTCTTCGCCACAGCGATCCGCCAGTTCGGCGCCCACCAGCGCGTGGCTCTCGTCTCGCTTGTGGCTGATCGCCTTGCCGACGTCGTGCAACAGCCCGGCGCGGCGGGCAGCATCCTCGTCTACTCCAAGTTCCGAGGCCATTAGCCCGCACAGAAAGCCGACCTCGATGGAGTGGGCCCACATGTTCTGGCCGTAGCTGGTGCGGAATTTCAGCCTTCCGACGTGCTCCAGAAGCTCGTCGTCCATCCCGTGGATGCCCAGCTCCAGCGTCGCCTCCTCGCCGGCGCGCTCGATGGCCCGGGCGATCTCCTGGTCCGTGCTGTGTACAACCTGCTCGATGCGCGCGGGGTGGATGCGCCCGTCGGCGACCAGCTTTTCGAGCGAACGCCGGGCGATCTCGCGGCGCACCGGGTCAAAACAGCTCACCGTGACCACTTCCGGGGTGTCATCGACGATGATATCGGCGCCGGTTTCGCTTTCCAGCGCCCGGATATTGCGCCCCTCCCTCCCGATGATCCGGCCCTTCATGTCGTCGCCCGGCAGCTTGACGACGTCGGAACAGTTTTCGGTGACGTAGTCGCCGGCGTAGCGCTGGCAGGCGGCGGCGATGATCTTGCGTGCCGTCTTTTCGGCGCTCTCCCGGGCGTCGCTCTCGATGTCGCGCAGCCGACGGGCGACCCGGTGCTCCGCTTGCTCAACCAGGCGCTGTTCGAGTTGTCTGCGGGCTTCGTCGCGGCTGTAGTCACCAATGTCGGCGAGTTGTTGTTCTAACTCGTCAGAGCGCTCTTCGAGTCTGGACGCGCGGCCCTGGACCTGCGTTTCCCGGTCATCGAGCCGCTGTGCCCGTTCGTCCAGCGCCTGCTCTCGATTGCCGAGCCGCTCTTCGATCTGGTCGAGCTTCTGGCGGCGCTCTTCGAGTTCTTCGTCCACCTCTCGGCGGGCATCGGAGATAATCTCCCGTGCTTCCAGGCGAGCATTTCGCACCTGTTTGTCCGCCTCGTCGCGCGCCTCCTCAAGAATGCGCTCAGCGTCATCTTCGGCATCCTGGCGCACCTCGGCGGTCACCTCGTCAATCAACTCCCGGCGGATCGTGTCGGCCAACTCCTCGCGCACCTGGCGCTGGGCGCGCTTGCGGGCGCGCGATTCCGTCTCATCGCGCAAATCATCGAGCCGCTTGCGGATCTGGTCTCGCGCCAGCAGCCACCCCAGCGGCCCCGCCAGACACCCCCCGATGATCATGAACAAAATCGGATCCAGCGTCTCCATCGGCTACTCCAGCAAAGAATTGCCCGGCCCGTCGACTCGGTGCCAGCCCTCGGGGGTGACGAGTACATCCATCGGCCGGTCGTGCGGCTGTCGCGGCAGTGGTTTGTCGAGAAGTTGCCAACGATATCCCACGCCCACCGCCAGCGCCTGGCCCACCGGTGGCAACGCCCGGTCATAGTAGCCCATTCCAAACCCGAGACGAGTCCCCTCTTCGTCAAACCCCAGCCCCGGCACCAGGAACACCGGCGTGTCGTTGTGGTCGACCGGCGGCGTCGTCGGCTCGTCGATGCCGAACGACCCCGGTCGAAGCTGGTCCCAGTCATCGATGGCGCAAAACTCCATCTGGCCGGCGCCAACGACCCGGGGCAGAAGCACTTCGACCCCAGACTCCAACAGTTGGTCCAGAAATGCGTGCACGTTCAGCTCCCGTCCCCGGGCCATGTACCCGGCGACGCGATCGACCCCCTCGAACAGTTCACTTTCGGTAAGATGCTCGCACACCTGGCGAGCCCCGGTGCGCGCGGTGGGCTCATCGAGCGCGGCGCGGCGGGCCTTCAGCCGGTCGCGCATCTTCGCTTTTTCGGAATCGACCGCCGCAGCAGCTACCATGCACTCGGTTCTCACAAATAGTCAGATGTCTTCGAGCTTCCCGACCTCTGCAGCGCCCACCTCTTCGACCTGATCGATCAGATCGAACATCGTCTCCGTGGTCTCGTCGAGCCGCTGTTGCATCTCATCGAGCTGGTCGCGCATCTCGAACAACTCCTCGGCGACCGTCATCCCGGCGAGCAGCAACAGCTTGTCGTTGGGAGCCGTCGGCGCTGATTCGTGCAACTGCTGCAGCGTCGAATCGATGTAGCCGGCAAGCCGCTGGACGAACTCCGGGTCCCGGTCGCTTCGAATCGTCAGCCGCTGACCTCGGATCTCGATGGTCACCGGCTGGGTTTCGGTCCCCCGGGTCGTTTCGGTCGACGCCGACGTAGTCGACGGGCCTGATGAAGTGGACTTCGAATTCTGCGTACTCACGTCAACCTCCGGACCTCAATTCGATTCGACATCATCGGCGGGGGGGGGAACAAGGGTGCCCACAACTCCTCCAGGGGGAGGACCATTATTAGCCTGACGCCCCCCGGGGTTCAACCCTGTGATAATCTCCCACGGGCATGTTACAGTGGCACGCGAAGTGTCGAATCCTTTGCGACACGGAAGATTATGGCGAGTTCCGACGACATCAAAGTCCCCCCCGAGGGGCTCGATTCCGGGCTGGACGACCACTCCGAGGAGTTGAGTGAACGCTCCGAGGCCGACGCCCAGGTGCGATTTTACCGGGCGATGGCCGAAACCGATGTGGACTTCGACCGGCTTCTCGACAGGCTGGCGAAGGCCGTCGCCGAGGTGATCTTCGATTTTTGCGTCGTCTATCTGAGCGATGATGAAGGCCAGATCCGCTGCCCCTGCGCCTACCACCCCCACCCCGGGACACTGCAGTCGCTGCACGATGCATTCACCAACACCACCCCAGGGCTCGGTGACGGGCTTGTGGAGCGGGTCATCGCCAGCCGCGACAGCTATTTTCGTCCCCGCTGGCGCCCTTCGCTTCTGCAGCCCTACACCTCCGACGGCCAGACTCCGTCGATGCCCGATATCGCCATTCACAGTCTGATGGTCGTCCCAATGATCACCACCGACGGGGCCTGTCTGGGGGCGTTGCTGGTGGGCCGGCACACCACCACGCTGTCTTACGACGAAGCCGACCTGGCGCTGACCGAATGGATTGCATCCAACGCGGCGATGAAACTGGAGACCGCCCGGCTATACCGCGATCTTCGGGAGACGAACCGTCAGCTCGACGCCGCCGTCCAGGCGCGCGACACCTTCATCTCCATCGCCTCCCATCAACTGCGAACCCCACTTAGCACCCTGAAACTGCAGAGCGACGCCCTTCGGCGCACCGCCGCCAACAAGCCCGAAACACTCACGGCCGAACAAGTGCTGTCAAAAGTCGACTCCATCGACCGTCAGGTCGACTATCTGGACCGGCTTGTCGACCAGCTTCTGGATGTGACCCGTATCCTCGACGGCAGCGTCGATATCCACTGGCAGCGCTGTGATCTTGAAGGTGTGATCAACGAGGTCACCGCCCGGTTCGAGCACGCCGCCGCCGACGCCGGCAGCGACCTGACCGTCGATTGCCCCGACCCACTTGTTGGACTGTGGGACCGCCAGCGCCTCGACCACATTCTGACCAACCTGGTCTCCAACGCCATCAAGTACGGAGAGGGAAGCGGCGTCGAGGTTATCGGTCGGCGCGACCACGACGAAGCACTGCTGCGGGTACGCGACGGCGGCCGCGGCATCCCCCCGCAGGCCCAGGACACGATCTTTGAGCGCTTCGAACGCGCCGTCGACGCCCGGAACAAAGAGGGACTCGGTCTGGGGCTGTGGATCGTGCGGGAGTACGTCAACAGCCTCGACGGGACGATCGACGTGGAGAGCACCCCCGGCGAAGGCTCCACCTTCACCGTTCGCCTCCCCATCGAACCCCCCTCGGCAAAATAGTTACTCTTCGGAGTCGGAGTCGGAGTCGGAGTCGGATTCTACTTCGTCCCGCAGCCTCTTCCCGTCGACCAGCCAGGCTGCAGCGGTGGCCCCTGCGATCGTGGGCAACAGCAACGCCATCGGAATCTCTGTGGCCTGCTGCCACTGGGGCACCCACAGTGTGATCAGTTGAAACACCACTCCCACCGCAGCCACCGCTGCGAGCAACGTCCACAGTTGCACCATCCTTCGCCGCGCCCGCATCGAGCCGCGCAGCACCATCACTGCCAGCACAACCACCACCAGCGTGAGCGGGTTCGCCCAGAACAGATTCTGGTTCCAGTAGGTGACGTCGTGTTCGGTAAACGTCGCCATCACACCCAGCACTAATCCCGGGCCTCCCATCATCAGCCCCACCACAAGCTGGTACAGCCCGTAGCGGATGCGGCTGCCGCGCCCGGGGCGCTTTCGGCTGGTCCATCCGATGACAAGCCCCACCACCGCGACCACCAACCCAACCAGAAGCCACCAGGGCCAGTGGTTGGGCGGTTCCGCGGGCGGGGGAGGCCGGTCTTCGGCACGATATAACTCGTGGTTTCGCTGCGCCAGGCCCCGGATCTGGCCGTCCGGGTCTTCCCAGTCGAATTCGAGCACCCGCTTTTCGAGCTCTCCCGGCAAGAACATCTCGTCCCACACCGTGATTTCCCGGTCGATGTCGCGGTTCATCAAATACATCAACAACCAGTCCATCGGCGGGTTGTGGGCCGTGTGGCGGCGGGTGTGATCGCGCAGGGTCATCCGCGCCGGTTCGGCTTCGTAGGCCTCAGAAAACTGCCCGTCCACCGCCTTGTCGATGGCGTCGCGCACACGGGTTGCGCAGTTGTCGTCGTAGTGGTGGTACATGTAGTAGCGGTTTTCCGGGCGGACGTTATCGGCGAGAAACTCCGCCAGCTCCAGTCTGCGCTCCGCTGGCAGATTTAACTCGATAAGCCGCACATCCCGGTCTTCGTCGATATACAGTTGCACCGACTGTGGCATCGGCGTGGAGGCGACCCAGAACTCCAGCCGCCCCATCGCAAACCGCGGGATCAGCGTCTCATCGAAGGCGAACATCCCGTAGTTGTACATCCGCTGGCGGTTGTGGTGCTGGTCGTGCACGATCAGCGCGGAGTGGCCGAACCACTGGGCGATATCGTCGCCGGGGCTGAAGGTGGCGAGGCTGACCACGATGTCCCGCGCGTCGCTCTCGCCCTGGCCCCAGGGGGTGTGATAGGCGGAGGCGACCGCCGGCAGCGTCGTCACCACCATCACCACTGCCACCAGCAGCGCCACCAGCCGACCTGTCACTCTCTTTGTTGATGGTCTGCTCAAAACGTGTACCCGAGATTGAAGTGAAGGCTTCCGAACCCTTCGGAGGGACGCCGGTTCAGCACCATTCCGTAGTCCAGAAGCACCGGAATCTGATCCATAAGCAAGTAGCGAAGCCCCAGCCCCGCGGCGGTGCGAACCTCGGCGCCGGGCTCGGAGGCGGGGAAGGCGTTGCGATAGCACTGACTGCTGCTTCGCTGTCCCTGCTCATCGAAGCAATCCACCAGCACGCCGGCGTCAAAAAATGTGGCGCCGTACAGCCCCCAGTCACCCAGCAGGGGATACCGCAATTCGGCGTTATAGTTGAGCAAAAATTCCCCTCCCAGGGGCCGCTGTTCTCTATCGAGCGGCCCCAATGAGTTGCCAGGGAACCCGCGCACCGTGCCCACCCCGCCCATAAAGTAGCGCTCATCCATGGGCACTCTGGTCTGGCGGTCGAACAACGGGATGACCTGTCCGAATTCCAACCCCTGGCCCAGCGTCAGCCCCTCGACGGGGGTGATGAAGTGACTGGCAGCGAAAGAGAGCCGCCAGTAGCTGTCGCCGATCATCTCCTCGCCATCCTGTGCGAGCGCGTCGCCGCTGACGAGTTCGGGCTGAAATCCGAGGTGAAATCCTTCGCTCGGGTTCAGGGGGCTGTCGCGGCGGTCCAGCGTCAGCTCCGGCATCAGTTTGCCCGTGGCTCGCCGCGGCGAAAACACCCGCTCCCCGTCCATGCGCTGATCCCCGGGGGTCCAGGTCGCCGCCTGCTTCGCCTCGACGCCCATGCTGACGTAAAACCGCTCCATCAGCTCCACCAACTCCTTGCGAAGCTCCAGGCGAAGCCCCCACTCCTCTCTGAGCACTCCTTCCGTGGTCACCCCCAGAAGGTCCTGCAGATAGAAGGGGGTGACCGTCAAAAACAGCTCGTCGATGCCGGTCTGGCCCCGCAGAAACCGCGGGTGGTTGTAGATCAGCTCGGCACCGACCAGATAATCGAGCCCCGTGATGCCACCGGCGGCCTCAACATCATCGGTGGTGTCCGCTCCCAGCCGGGCCAGGTCCAGGGTGTCCGTTGCTCCGATGATGCGGGGGCGGAATCGCTGGCCCGTGCCAAACAGGTTGTCGTCGATGTACTGCAACTCGCCGGTGGCCAGCAGCCGCCGAGAATCATCGAACAGCTCGCGGCCCTCCACCCCGAAGCGCATGTCGATAAACCGGGAGCGCGACTCCTCAACGCTTACGATCAGCGGAACCTTTCGGTCCTCCACCGGGTGGCTGTCTGCCGGATTGTCGGGATTGTCCAGTTCACCGTCCTGCTCATCGAGCCCGATAGTCTCGATACTCACGGAGTCAAAAAGCCCCAGCGAGCGCATATTGCCCTGGCCTTCCAGCAGCTTCTGCACATCCATCACGTCCCCCGTCTCCAGGGGAAGCTCCCGGAAGATCACCCCCGAGCGGGTGCGGAAATTGCCCTTCAGCAAGATTTCACCCACCACCGCCTTCGGCCCCTCCCTTATCTGGTGGTCCACCGACACCCGGTGGTCGGTAATCCCCTCTTCGAACCGACACTCTTCGGTTCGGATCGTGCGGTCGCACGCCAGGGTGGGCCGGTCATCATCGGTCCAGTGACATCCGTCGTCGGTCAACTGCTCGAAGGTGGTGCGCTTGCAGTCCTCGGGAAGCCGGGGCGCCGAACACTCCACCGGTTCTCCATCGGCGCCGCGGCATCGGGTCGCCACCCGCGCTTCCGGATAGCCACGAGAGCCGTAGTGCTGTGACAGCCGCGACTGATCGGCCTGGATGACCAGCGGGACGAACGAGGAGCCGGACTCCACCTCCAGTTGCCGCAGCAACTGGTCGGTGTCCAGCTTCTCGTTGCCGCTGATGGTGACCTCATCGACCTGTGCCTGCTGCTGTTCATTGACATAGATCCAGATGGTGATCCCGTCGCCCCGCTCGTTCAACTGAACCACGAAACGGTCGACCACCGCCTGCAGGTAGCCCTCCTCTCGGTAGCGCTGCTCGAGGCGGTCGAAATCGGCGAGGAGCTGTTCGGTCAGCAAAAACCCCCCGGTGTCGAACAACCCGAAGGGGCGAGTCCCGAACTCATCGAGGATCTCTTCGGGCTCAAAGTGTTCCATTCCTTCGAATCGCACCTCGTCGATCTGCACCCGCGGGCCCTCTTCGATGGTAAACAGCAGGCGTCGATCAAACTGATCATCTGCTTCTTCTCGCCCCTGCACCTGGGTGAACGGATACCCCTGGGCCTCGTAGATCTGGCGGATGGCGTGTCTCGCCTCCCGGATCTCGTTGTCGTCGACAAACCCGGAGTCAGCAAAGGGCATCTCCTCGCGAAGCCGCTGGCTGTCCACCGCCTCGTTGCCATCGAATTCGATCGCCCAGTAGGGCCCCTCGCTGATGTCGACGACCAACTGCACGCAGTTGGTCTCCTCGTCGACCTGTACCGCCTGGTCGACGATGCGGGCTCGAAAATATCCGCGCCGCCGGTACTCCTCGATCAGCGCGTCGCGCCCGTCGCGAAACTGCTCGCCCGTAAACCGCGGCAGCATCAGCGGTATCCGTCGCGCAATCACGGACGTCCCCGTCAGCATCAGCTCCCTGGCCTGGGCGGTGGTCATCGCCCTCAACCCCCGAAACCCCATCGCACAGACACGTCGCCGCTGACCGGGGTCCACCTCGAACACCAGATCTACCAGATGGGGGTGGTCGTCGACCTGCTCAGCCCGCATCTGGATGCGGGTGCCGAAGTAGCCCTCCTGCTCGAACATCGACTTCAGGCTCGACAGTTGGGCTGCTGCCTGCTCTCGATCCTCCACGTACACCTGACCGGGCCGGTACATCAGCATATTGCGCAGCTCGTGCTCAAACGGCGGCGGGCTCAACCCCTCGAAGTTCACCCGCCGTATCAGCACCGCCCCCGCCGCATCGATGGCGATGGTCACCCCGTCGGACTCCAGGCTGCGCTCGATGGTCAGCTCCTGGAAAA
>SKMT01000090.1 GCA_007120915.1 Myxococcales bacterium
CCTGCGTTCACACAGCCACTGGACAGCCCTTCGTTGACCTCCACTGTCGCGGCGTCGGCCGGGAATTCAGCCTCCGCCTCCGGCTGCTGCGGCTCATCGGGGTCCTCGCCGTCCGGATCTTCTTCTGACACATCATCGGGCAGTTGCACCTCCACCGGTTCGGCATCGGCCACATCCAGCGAATCCGACGACGTAATCCCCTCGGTGGCATCCTGAAAGTACACGTGGTCGATATCGTACCACCCACTGTCACCTTCATCGGGGGCCTCGCCGTCCAACTGCACCAGCCTCATCCGCTCGATCTGTCCCTGCCACCCCGGGTGGTCCCCCAGCGGAATCACAAGGGTCTGCTTCTCGGAGTCTCCGTACGCCTCAAAGCGCAGGCTGCGCTGCTCGTCGAAGTCTTCATCTCCATCCGACCAGTACACCGCTCTGGTGTGCTCCCCGTCGTGGGAACGGAATCTGAGCACCATCTCGTCGAAGCTGTCCGCGTCCACGCGCGTCCACTCCGGTGATGTCAGATAGGCGTCATCATCCATGATCTCCTGGGCGAGCAACTCATAGCCCGTGTTCAATCTCAGATCGGCGGTTCCGCCTCCGGAGCTCCAGCCCTCCAGATCATCTTCGTGGTCGGAGCGAAACTGCCATTCGTCGCGGCTGAGCACGTCGACGCGTTCGCTATCCTGCAACAACGCTCCCTGCTCGGTCTCATTCGTTGAGGGCTCTTCGCCGAACGCCCCCTGCACTTCGTACACATCCTCGATATTTCGCACCCAGCCACGCACCCCCGCAAAGTCGGCCATGCCGATGTTGTAGTCCGTCGCGACCATGTCGATGACCACCCGTTTGGTCTCATCCGGGGAGAACGCGTACATCTCCAGCGTTCCGCTGTTGCCCATCGCCCCCGGATCGGGATTTGCTGGCTCATCGTTGGCGTCGTTGACCTCCCAGGAACTCTGGTCGTATTCGGGGTGATCGGACTCGATGACGTAGTCTGTCGCCTCTACTCCGACACCGTCGAATTCATAATCGAGCGCCACCTCCCGGATCGGCTCGTTGGACTGATTGGTCACCCGAATTTCGGCGGTAAACTCGTCGCCCGAAAACGCATCACCGATCCCGTCGCTGCTTCCCTGGGTATAAAAATCATCCAACCCGTGCACCGACACATCGACGTCCACGTCGTACTCCGCCGGGTCCGGCGGGTCCGGCGGATCGGCGGCTTCGGAGATAATGTCGTCTACGTAAGTCACGCCCACGTCACCGGGGCAGGCTGTGGTCTGATTCGGCCAGTCGCGATGACCTCGGATGGCGTTACTGTCCAGATCCACTCCGTGTTCGTCATGGACCCATTTTACCATCGTCACCACTCCGTCGAACTGAACGTCCGGCGGGCCGGAATTGGTGTAATTTCCGATCATACTGATGCCGACATTGCCCGAGTTCTGGCCTCCCACGTGCGCTCCAGGCCGGTCGGAACGGGAACGCCCCTGAAGGATCTCACCGGACTGGGCGACCACGAAATGATACCCGATATCGCACCAGCCCAGCGTGTTCATGTGGTAGTTCTGCATCTGCCGCATCCTGGCGCCTGGATCATCACCATCATCGCTGGGGCTGGCGGTGTGATGGATCGCCATCCGATAGGGGGCGACGACACTTCCACAGATCTTATCCGGATCGGTAGCGTTCCACTGATGGCGGGTCGTCACCATGTCATCGGGGGCGACCGCCTGCTGAACCGATGCGTAGTCTCCGTCGGCTTCTTCATCGTGGATGCCGTCGGTTAGCCCCTCCGCATACTTGTTGATGATCAGCTCGTCGCGCGCCGTGACCACATCGAAAAACGACAGATCCGCAAACTGGATCTGCCCGTCTACTTTCCACTGGATCGCATCCGCCGACCTGTCGAGTACCAGGTGGGCATTGTACATCGGTGCTTCGCTGAAGTACGGCTCCAGCGTCTCCCACTCACTCCACTCATCACCGTGACGCACACGGGTCTTCATCCCCTCCAACGGCTCGGCATCAAACCTAAACCCGACCTGTTTGAAGGGCTCCGAAAACTCAAAGTGCGCCTTGCCTTCGGCGCTAAAATACTCCTCCACCCGATCTTCTTGGATGATGACGCTTCGCTCCGGGCGATGATCCGCCAGCGACTCGTCGACATATTCGACGGTCTGCGTCTCCGCCTGGACCTCTCCAGATTCATCCACCGACTCTTCGCCACAGCTCAACGCTGTCAACGACAGCACCATGGCAACACACCAAAGAGTCAACAGCCGAGTATTCCAACGATTCCGTATCATCATGGCTGGCATCCGCGCAGTTGGCAGCATCTATATTTCACACACTCCTATCGGCTAAGAGGGTAACGAGCTATCCCAGCCCTGTCGAATCCCTCAGCTCACCATCGTGCCCGCACGCTCCAGACAACCATCCCGGACCTTGCCCCCACGACCCCACGACCCGCCATATTGATTCCAGACCCACTTACAGGTATCCAGAGTATCGATTTCACACCGCATCGGTCCTCTTCTGTTGCCCCAAGCGGACTACGACCATGAACAACTTTGGTATTTTGTCGCATTGTCGTCTCCCCGTCGTCGCACTTGTCAGTGCCGCCGTAATTATTGCTGGATGCAGTGATGGCGATGACGCCCCCGTCGACGACGCCAGTATCCTGACCATCACCTCTCCCGACGACGGCAGCTACGAAAACAGCCGCACCGTCGTCGTCGAAGGCGAAGTCTACGAAGACTACGACGTTGAGGTGAACGGTGAGTCCGCTGAAGTCGACGGCGAACACTGGGAAGCAGAGGTTGAGTTCCGCGAAACCGGATCTGTGACCGCCACCGCCACTGCCGGCCCCGCCGAAAAATCGGTGGATTTCACCATCGACACCACAGTCCCGGAAATCACGCTTCACAATCCCCCTCGCGGCAAGGCCATCGACAGCGATGAAAGTTCCGGCACCGTCACCGTCGAAGGGGAAATCGGTGAGGTAGGCTCCTCCGGGGTCGAACTGGTCGATGTGAATGGCCACAGCACCGAGCTGGACGATGACAATACCTTCGAGACGGAAGTGACCGTGCGCCCCGGGTTCAACCTCATTGAAGCCGAGGTCATCGACCGTGCCCGCAACTCCAGTAAGACCAACCGCGCCGTCGTCTTCGGACCTCTCACCGACCCCGGCGACTCCATCGACGAAGCGGCCCATCTGGATGTGGACAACCCCAGCGGGATCGACGCCCTCGAAGAAGTCATCGAGGCTTACCTGACCCCCGAGCAGGTGATGCAGTTCGTGGAAGGCGGCTTTGACAACGAAGACATCCCCGTCGAAATCACCGACATCGACTGGGAGGACTTCAGCCTCGACCTCGAACCGACGGACGGGGTGCTGGAGGTCGTCGTAGAGATCGAAGAGTTGCAGATCGACGGCGCCTTCCCGTTTGACGAAGAGAGCGACCCGCTGGAAGGCGACATCCAGATCGGCTACGTGAAGATGGAGCTTCACGTCGACATCGACGCCGAGGACGACGAACTGATCGTCAGCATCGTCAACGATGTCGAAGACGACATGGAAGTCGAAGATATCACCATCACCGTCGACGGCGAAGAACGCGGCTGGCTCGAAACACCGGCCAAGATCGCCATCGGCATCGCCTTCAGCGAACTGTTCGAAGGCTTGATCGAAGAAAACCTGTTCGACCCCGGTGTGCTCGACCAGGAAGTCGAATTTCTCGACCGCACCATCGAATTCTCACTGCTTCTTCAGGACGTGATCATCACCCCCTCGGGCATTCGCATCGAGCTGGGCCTGCAGTTCCCCGGTGAAGTACACGAAGAAGTCGACCCGATGCCCGGGGCACTGAACCGCCCTGTCGCCGGATCCCCCGGCACTTCCATGGCCAAGCCGTTCCTGTTCCACACCGACCGAACCTCCATGGATCGACTGCTGCACGGCATCTGGGAGACCGGACTGTTCCATCAGACTGTCGGCAACGATGATCTCAGTGACGTGCCGCTTCCCTTCGATCTGACCGCCGACGGGCTCGGGAGCCTGCTCGACTCCAGAATTCGCGACATCCACGACACCGACACCCCCGCCAAGCTGCGCTTCCGCCCTCTGCTGTCGCCGGTGCTCGACTTCGAAGACGATCAGACCGGCCGGGTGCGCGTCGGCGACTTCCTCATCGACATCCTCCTGCTGCCCGAAGACAAACCCGACACCGAGACCCTGGTCGTCACCATCGCCCTGCATCTGGACGTGGAGCTGGAGGTCGAAATCGAAGACAACCAGGTCGGCTTCGACATCGATATCGACGCCACCGGTGATGTCGCAGACGAGCCGGATCTCTCCTTTGATCGCGCCGACACCGTCGATCTGATCGTCGACCTGATTGAAGTCGTTCCCAGCCTGATGGACTCTGAACTGTCGTTCGACACCGCCGAAACCCTCGAGTGGGGGCGGTTTGAAAACCCGGAGGTTCTAACCCACGGCCAAAACCAGGAACGCGATCGGGTCACCATCGGCCTCGAAGTCGAGCCCGCTGAGGAGTACATCGAAGACGACGATGTCGAAGATCCCGACTCCGACGAGGATTGAGCAGCGATCACCGGCGTCGGGCACCTCAACCCCGGTCATACCCCAGGTTCGGCGCCAGCCACCGCTCCACGTCGCGCAGGCCCATCTCCTTGCGCTGTGCGTAGTCCTCGATCTGGTCCTTACCCACGTCTCCGACGCGAAAGTATTTGGACTGGCGGTGCGCGAAATACCAGCCGGACACGGATGCAGCGGGCATCATCGCAAAGCTGTCCGTCAACTCGATCCCCGCCGCCTGGTTTACACCCAGAAGCTGCCATAACTTCCGCTTCTCTGTGTGATCCGGGCACGCCGGATATCCCGGCGCCGGCCGAATCCCCCGGTACGCCTCATCGATCAACTCCTCGTTGGTGTACTGCCCCTCTTGTTCATATCCCCACTGAATCCGCGCCTTCTCATGCAGATACTCTGCAAACGCCTCGGCGAGCCGGTCTGCCATCACCTTCAACATGATCGCCCGATAGTCATCGTGTTGGGCCTCAAACTCGGCGAGTTGCTCTTCGATGCCGTGACCCGCGGTCACTGCGAAGGCTCCCATCCAGTCCTCCAGCCCGGTGTCAGCGGGAGCGACGAAGTCGCTGAGACAGCGGTTGGGCTGCTCTTCGCCGTGGCGACGCCGCTGCTGGCGCAGCATGCACAGCCGCTGGCGCACCACATCTCGTGACTCGTCGTCGTACACCAGGATGTCATCGCCATCGGCGTTGGCCGCAAAGAACCCGTAGACGCCCCGTGGCTTCAACCACCCTTCCGAGGCGATACGCTCCAACATCGCCCTGCCCTCTTTGAGAAGCTGGCGCGCCGTCTCTCCGTACTTCTCGCTGTCGAGCACCTGCGGGTAGCGCCCCTTGATCTCCCAGGCGATGAAAAAGGGCGTCCAGTCAAAGTAGTCCATCAGCGTCTCCACGCTGACATCGTCGACGACCCTACGGCCCACAAACCCCGGCTTCGGCCGGTCTTCGGGCTGGTAGTCAAGCTGCGGCCGATTCGCCCGGGCCTCTTCGATCGACAGCATCTGGCGGCTGGAGCGCTGGGTATACACATCGCGATCGCGGGCCTGTCGGTCGCGATTCTGTTCGACAAACTCGATCTTCTCGACCGGATTCAGCAGCGAGCTGACCACTTTGGTCACCAGGGAGGCGTCGATCACGTGCACTGTCGGTCCCGAATAGTTGGGAGCGATCTTGATCGACGTGTGCCTCCTGCTGGTGGTCGCCCCTCCGATCAGCAGTGGAATCTCCATTCCGCGCCGCTCCATCTCCTCGGCGACCTGCACCATTTCATCGAGCGACGGCGTAATCAGCCCGCTGAGCCCGACGATGTCGGCGTTGTGTTCTTCCACGGCGTCCAGAATGTCATCCCCCGGAACCATCACTCCCAGATCGACGACGTCGTAGTCATTGCAGCCGAGTACGACACCCACAATATTCTTGCCGATGTCGTGCACATCGCCGCGCACCGTCGCCAGCACCACCGTTCCCCGCCCCTGGGGCTGGCCCTCTTCAGCGTCGTCTTGCATGTATGGCAGCAGATAGCTGACCGCTTTTTTCATCGCCCGGGCGCTCTTGACGACCTGAGGAAGAAACATCTTGCCGTCGCCGAACAGCTCTCCCACCACGCCCATCCCCTCCATCAGCGGGCCCTCGATGACATCCAGCGGCCGCTCGTGGGCCTGTCTCGCCTCTTCGACGTCTTCCTCGATGTGGTCCGTAATCCCCTTCACCAGAGCGTGACTTAGCCGCTGGTCCACCGGCTTGCTGCGCCAGGCCTTCGTCTTCTTCTCTCGCTGCTCCTCCGCCTCGAACCCGGCGGCAAACTCGAGCAGCCGTTCCGTGGCGTCATCGCGCCGGTTCAGCACCACGTCGACGACCAGCTCACGCAACTCGTCGTCGATCTCGTCGTACACCTCCAGATGCCCGGCGTTGACGATGCCCATATCCAACCCGGCATCGATTGCGTGATACAAAAACGCCGAATTTACCGCCTCGCGCACCGTGCGCTGGCCTCGAAACGAAAACGACACATTGCTGATCCCGCCGATGGTCTTCACCTCCGGGTACCGCGACTTGATCGCCTCCACCGCCTCGATGAACCCGCGGGCGTAGTCGTCGTGCTCCTCCATCCCCGTGGCCACGGTGAGCACATTGGGATCGAAGATGACGTCCCGGGGGTCGAACCCGACCTCTTCGGTCAAGATCCGATAGGCACGGTCGACGATGCGCATCCGGTGCTCCAGCGACGTCGCCTGCCCCTCCTCGTCGAACAGCATCACCACCACCGCTGCGCCATAGCGGCGAATCTGCCCGGCACGGCGGCGGAATTCATCTTCGCCGTCTTTGAGACTGATGGAGTTGACCACCGCCTTGCCCTGCACGCAGCGAAGCCCTGCCTCGATCACCTCGAACTTCGAGCTGTCGATCATCATCGGAATCCGCGCAATATCCGGTTCCCCGGCGATCAGCTTCAGAAATGACTGCATCACCTCCACCGACTCCAGAAGCCCCTCGTCCATGTTCACGTCCAGGATATTGGCCCCGCCCTCGACCTGATCGCGGGCCACCGACAGCGCCTCCTCGTAGTCTTCGGCCTTGATGAGGCGACGAAACTTGCGGGAACCGGCCACATTGGTGCGCTCCCCGACCATCGTGAAGTTGGCGTCGTCCCGCAAGATCAGAGGCTCCAGCCCCGACAACCGCGTCCACTCCATCGGCTCAACCGGCGTTCGCGGCTGATGCCGGGCGGCAACCCCGGCGATCGCCTCGATATGTTCCGGCGTCGACCCACAACAGCCTCCGACGAGGTTGACCCACCCTTCGGCGGCAAACTCATCGATGGCCCGGGCCATCTGCTCCGGAGTCTCGTCGTATTCACCGAATTCATTGGGCAACCCGGCGTTCGGATAGCAGCTCACCGGCAGTGGCACCCGCCTGGCCAACTCCTCGACATAGGGCTTCATCTCCTTCGGGCCCAGCGCGCAATTCAGCCCCACACACACCGGATCGGCGTGCTCGACGGAAATCCAGAACGCCTCCAGCGTCTGCCCCGACAGCGTTCGCCCACTCTGGTCGGTAATCGTCACCGAGATCATCAGCGGCACCCGCCGGCCCACCTCTTCGAACGCGTCTTCAACGGCCATGATCGCCGCCTTGGCGTTGAGCGTGTCGAAGATCGTCTCGATCAAAAGCAGATCCGCTCCCCCTTCGAGCAACCCGCAGGCCTGTTCGGCGTACGAGCCCCGCAGCGTCTCGAATGTCACCTCCCGGTACATCGGGCGCTGAACGTCCGGGGACATCGACAGCGTCTTGTTCGTCGGCCCCATCGCCCCGGCGACGAACCGAAGCCCTCCGTCTTCTTCGAACTCATCGGCTGCCCCTCGCGCCACTTCGGCGGCAGCGCGATTGATCCGGCGGCAACTGTTCTCAAGCCCGTAGTCCGCCATCGACACCGACTGGGCGTTGAACGTGTTCGTCTCGATCAGCTCTGCGCCCGCCTGCAGATATTGACGGTGGATGTCGGCGATCAGCTCCGGCTGTGTCAGCGACAGCACGTCATTGCATCCAGCCAACTCCCGGGAATGATCGGCGAATTCGTCACCGCAAAAGTCCGCCTCCTCCAGATCCAACTGCTGGATCATCGTGCCCATCGCCCCGTCCATGACCACAATGCGCTCGCGAAGCGCCCGCCGAAATGCTTCCCCTCGTCCATCCGCCATCATCACCTCACCGGTTTGGTGGTATCTCGTGGCTCAAGAACGCCGCGAGGCGCTGAGCAGTACTGCCAGCGCCTCGTCAGCAACTCTAATGTGGGCCATCGCCCCA
>SKMT01000383.1 GCA_007120915.1 Myxococcales bacterium
ATTGCGGCTTGGAGGTCGGGTCGTGGAAGCGGGCGCGTTCCCCATCGGCATCGACTATGAGGACTTTGCGCAACGCGCCGAAGACGAGGAGGTCGGCCGACGTGTCGAGAAATTGCGTGAGCAGCTGGGAGACAGGCAGGTGCTTCTGGGGGTGGACCGGCTCGACTATTCGAAAGGGTTGATCGAGCGGCTTCGCGGCTATGAGCAGGCGCTGGAAAACAACGAGGAGCTGCACGAGAACGTGGTGCTGTTTCAGTTGCTGGTGCCGAGTCGGGAGAACGTGCCGGAGTACCGGAAGCTCAAGAGGCGGTTCGACCGGATGGTGGGCCGAATCAACGGGCGATTTTCGACGGTGGACTGGCAGCCCGTGCACTATCTGTACAACAGTGTGAGCCCCCAGGAGTTGTCGGCGCTGTATCGGATGGCGTCGGTGGCGCTGGTGACCTCGCTTCGCGACGGGATGAATCTGGTGTCCAAAGAATACTGCGCCAGCCAGGTCGACGCCGACGGGGTGCTGGTGTTGAGCAAATTTGCCGGTTCTCGCAATCAACTCGGCGATGAGGCGGTGCTGGTCAACCCGTACGACACCGACGAGACCGCCGAGGCGATCGGCCGGGCGGTGTTTATGGACAGCGATGAGCGACGTCGGCGAATGAATCTGCTGCGCGACAACGTCGCTGACACCGATGTGTTCTGGTGGGCAGAGCGGTTTCTGGATGCGATGTACGACCAGGACGAAACGGTTCAGCACGTTGCCCCGGCCGAAACGATGTCGCTGACCGGTGAGCGCGCCGGGTCGCGCTCGGGATGATCTCGGTGTACCCCCCATCGCACCCATCTATTACTCCTCGATCATCAGCAAGGTGGTCACTCCCATCAGCGCGATGGTGGGATCGGCGCCCCTCTCCAGGTCGTTGTTCAACTGGCGAATCGCTTTCTTGAGCCTCAACGCGTCCAGCAGCACCACCAGCGCCTCGGGATGATCGGGCAGAAAGTCAAGCTGGTCCCGGTCGCGGAGGTATCCGTCGAGAAAAGCACAGCAGGAGGCGGCGTACAGCGCCTGGGCGCGGTGGAATAGTTGCATTTTTCGAGGGTCGTCGTCGCCGATGTGGTAGTCATCGCAGCGGCGCATCAGTGTCTCGATGGAAGCGCTGTGGAAGGAGCGCATCATGGAGGCGACATCTCGAAGCGAGGAGCGCTTGATGCGTCGCTGGCCAAGCGGCAGCCAGGGGTGGCCCTCGAAGTCGATGACCACGAAATCGTCGTCGGTGCGAAGCAACTCTTCGAGGTGGTAGTCGCCGTGGATTCGGATGCGCAGCCCGCCGACGCCGCGGCCGACGAGCGCCCGGAAGCGCTGATCGATCTCCTGGTCGTGCGCCAGCACCCACCTGGCCAGACCCCACCAGGACTGCTCGGGCGACAGTCGGCGGCGGAGAAGCCGGAAGGTGCGCGCGGCCAGCGAGCGCATCCAGTGGTAGCGCGCTCGCTCATAGGCGGTGGTCAGTGGTTCCGGGGCGAACTGCGTTTCGGGATCGCCGGCGGCGAGTACGTGATGCAGCGAAGCGGTGCGCTGCCCCAGGGTGAACGCGTCGGCGTAGAACGAATTGAGTCGCGGATCGTCAAGAAACTCGGTGGGGTCGCACTCGATCAGCGCCGCGCCGTCCAGGTCGGGGGAGTGGGGCACTGCGGCGGTCGAGATGCTGTAGGGTTCGAGCTGGCGCTCGGCGATCTCGCAGTACCAGGTCAGCCCATCGGTGTCGTGAGGCACGTAGCGGTGCACTGTGGCCAGCGTGGTCGGCTCCCAACGGCCGCGGTGGTAGTCCAGATGGGCCATCAGCGGGGCGGCGCCGTCGAACTGCTGGTCCAGCAGATGCTTTCCCACCTCCACGTCCACCGACAGCCCCCGATCGAGGCGCCGAAACAGCTTCATGACCACCCGCCGCCCGAAGATCAGCGTGGTGTGGGTGTGGTCGAGCTCGGTCAGGTTCGCCGAGAGGGCGTCCAGTTCGTCGGGCTCGATGTCCTGGAAGGCGCTTAGCCAGTGGCCGCGCATCGATCCCTCCAGCCCGTCGAGCTTCCACTCCTTGCGGATGAAATTCAGCAGCGCCGACGCAAATGCGCCGCGGGTCGTCGCGTCGTAGAGCACGCCTGTTGTATCCGAGGACTCGACCTGCAGTTGGGTGACCACCGAGCGGGAGCGGCGGGGCCGGGATTCGCCATCGCGGCGATGGTCACTAAATTCTAGGGGAAGTACGTACAGTTCGTTGTTGCCGTCGAGAAACCGCACTTCCACCATGCAGATGATCGTCAACCCGCCCTCCCAGCGAAGGCGGGTGCGTTCGCCGGTTTCCAGGCTGTCGATAGGACGAGATTGGGGATTAAACCAGTGTTGTCGGTCCAGGTACGACCAGAGATGACGCTCGAAGTGAGGCCGCAGCCGACCCTCGAAGATCTCGGTCCACTTCTCGCGCACTTTCAGCGGTTTGGCCGGGCGAGGAGTGGGGGCGCCAGGGGTTCGCTGCAGCGGCTCGTCGGAGAGCTGAAACCAGAAAAACTCGTGGGGACCAAGCGAAAGCGGATACTGGCGGGCCTCATCCTGGCGCACCGGCGGAAACTGGGTGCGCCCCCACTTCTCGACGGGCCAGGTGTCGACGTAGTCCGACAGATCGAGGTGGATGTGGCGAGCGGCGCGCGACAGATTCATCACCACCAGTACATCTTCGCCCGGGCGTTGGCCGCGGCGCACAAACGCCAGCGCCCGATGGGAGGTGCAGGGCACGACCTCGAGTTCGCCACGGGACAGCGCCGGCAGTTGCTTGCGGATCGCGATCAGCCGCTGAATCCAGCGAAGAAGCGACGCCGGGTTGTCCTCCTGGGTTTCGACGTTTGTCGACAGGTAGTGGTACTCCGGGTCGGTGATCACCGGCAGAAAGAGGCTCTGAGGGTTGGCCCGGGAGAACCCGGCGTTGCGGTCGGCGGACCACTGCATGGGGGTGCGAACCCCGTCGCGGTCGCCCAGATGGTAGTTGTCGCCCATCCCGATTTCATCGCCGTAGTAGATGATGGGGGTGCCCGGCAGCGACATCAGCATCCCGTAGAGAAGCCGGATTTTGCGATGGTCGCCCCGCAACATCGGGGCGAGCCGGCGGCGGATGCCCAGGTTCACCCTCATGCGCAGCTCCGGGGCGAATCGTCGGTACATAAAATCGCGCTCTTCGTCGGTGACCATCTCCAGGGTCAGCTCGTCGTGGTTGCGCAGAAAGAGCGCCCACTGACAGTTGTCGGGGATCGTCGGGGTCTGCTCGATGATGTCGACGATGGGCTGGCGGTCCTCCATCTCCACGCTCATGTACAGCCGGGGCATCAGCGGGAAGTGAAAGGTCATGTGGCATTCGTCGCCGTCGCCGAAATAGTCGATGGCGTCCTCGGGCCACTGGTTGGCCTCGGCGAGCAGCATCCGATCGTCGTAGCGATCGTCGATGTGGTTGCGAAGCGAACGCAGAAACGCGTGGGTTTCGGGAAGGCTCTCGCAGTTGGTGCCCTCGCGCTGGTACAGATAGGTCACCGCATCCAGGCGCAGCCCGTCGATGCCCATCTCCAGCCAGAAGTCGACGATCTCGAAGATCTTTCGGCGCACCGCCGGGTTGTCGAAGTTCAGATCGGGCTGATGGGCGTAGAACCGATGCCAGTAGTACTGGTCGGCCATCGGATCGTAGGTCCAGTTGGAGTCCTTGGCCTCCGGGAAGATCACCCGGGCTTCGCTGTATTTGTCGGGGGTGTCGGACCAGACGTAGAAGTCGCGCTCCGTCGATCCGGGCGGGGCCTGTCGGGCGCGCTGAAACCAGGGATGCTGGTCGGAGGTGTGGTTGATCACCAGCTCCGAGATCACCTTCAAGCCCCGGCGGTGGGCTTCGTCGAGGAAATGTTGGAAGTCCGCCAGCGTTCCATAGTCCGGATGAATATCTGTGTACCCGGCGATGTCATAACCATCGTCTTTGAGTGGAGAAGGATAAAACGGCAGCAGCCACAGCGCGGTCACACCCATCTCCTCGATGTAGTCGAGGCGTTCGGCAAGCCCGATCAGATCGCCGATACCGTCGCCGTCGCTGTCAAAGAACGAGCGGACATGTACCTCGTAGATCACAGCGTCGATGTACCATGGTTTCTCGGCCACGGTGTCCCCCGGAATGAACGGCGACAGTCGGTGGTTTGGCTATGCCAAGAATCTGAACAGGGGTACGGCGACGACAAGCCGACCGCTGAAATCAAACCCAAGAACTCAACCATCGAAGCTCGACGAATCGATACTCGTGGCGGGAATGATTTGACACACCCCGCCGATTCAGTAGCCTGAAGATACTGGCGTGCCATTACGGCGTGCCTGGAGGCGCGAAATGGGCGAAGAACAACAATCTGCCGACGCTGCGTCGGATCCTCCGATAGCCGCTTACAACGCTGGGGCGGTGGGATGGCTGTACCGTGGTATTAGTGTGGCCGGAATCCTGATGGCCGTCGGCGGCGTGATCGCCGAAGTGAGCATCGATGGGGAGATGAAGAGTGGGCTGTGGCCCATCGCCGAGGTACCGGCGGCGATCGCTGCCGGTGAGCCGTCGGCGTGGACGACGCTGGGGATCTGGATCCTTCTGACCGGTCCCGTTCTGGCGTTGATGTCGATGTTTTTCACCGGTATTCGGCGCCGAAGCTGGTCGGCCGTGATCCTGTCGGGCATTGTGCTGACGGTGATCATCCTGGCCATTCCAACCATGTCCTGGATTCAGGGGGGCGTATGAGCACCCTGCTTCTCGTAGCAATTGCACTGACCGGATTCTTCGCTGCCGCACTGGGCACGATGGTCGGGATGGGCGGGGGAACCTTCGTGGTTCCGATCCTGGTGGTAGCGCTGGGCATCGACGTGCGCGCAGCGATCGCCGCCGGCGCAATCTGTGTTGTGCTGACCTCTCTGAAGGGTAGCGAGACCTACCTGAAGGAGGGGATGGTCAACATGAAGCTGGCGATGGTGCTCGAGATTACGACCATCGTCGCAGCAGTGATCGGGGCGATGGTGGTGATCTTTGCGCCGGAGGCGGCGCTGAAGGTGATCTTCGGGCTGGTGCTCGGGGTGACGGGCCTGTTCATGATCGTCGATCCGAAGGGACGGGCGACGGTGCGGTCCGGACCTGATCCGCTGGGGCTGGAAGCCCAGTACGACCGGCCGACGAAGCCGGGCAAACGCCAGTACGTACCCCAGAAGCTGCGAAGCGGAGTGGGGCTGAACAGCCTGGCGGGGCTGACCGCCGGGATGCTCGGCATCGGCGGTGGTGCGGTGCAGGTGCCGATTATGAACAAGCTGATGAAAGTGCCGATGCGCGCAGCCGTGGCGACCTCGACGTTTATGGTGGGGATGACGGCGCTGGTCAGCGCTCTGATCTACACCGGAGCGGGTCTTGTGGACGTGGCGGTGACGGTGCCGGCGATGGCCGGGATTCTGGTCGGATCGGCGATGGGATCGAACATCGGCACTCAGGTGCCCGAAGATCTGCTGAAGCGAATCCTGGTGGGCGTGTTGTTCGTGCTGGCGGTGATGATGATCGCCGACGGAGTGGGGATCTGGTCTGTTCCTGGTTGATGGGGCACCGCGACCTCAACGGGTAGGTTGCACACGAACCACACCGTCGTCGTCGATCGTCACGACCACCGCACCGTGTTGATCGGTGCGAAACAGATCGATGTCTCGGTGTTGGTAGCGCTCGACAACGTCGGGGTGGGGATGGCCAAAGCGGTTGTGTCGTCCCGCGGAGGCGACGGCAGCGACCGGTGAGAAGTGATCGAGAAACTCGGGGGTCGAAGAGGTGTTGGAGCCGTGGTGCGGGGCTTTGACGACGGCGGCGGTATCGTCGAGTTCGTCGACCAGCCAGGCTTCGCCCGCCGCTTCCAGATCCCCGGGCAACACCACCTGGGCGCCGGCGTGGGTAAAGTCGGCGATAAGGCTCAGATCATTGTGGCCGGCGGATTCGAGGTCCGGTTTTCGGACGGTGATCGGCGTGTCGTCTCCCAGTGTGACGTCGCCGGCGTCGACGTCGATCACTTCGGCACCGTGGTGTTTCATCTTGTGGGACAGCTCGACGACGTTGTCGCCAATTTCGGCGGAGTCGACCAGAAACTTTCGGGGCCGGAAGGGCCGAACCACAGCAGTGAGCCCACCGTAGTGGTCGTAGTGGTCGTGGGTGACGACCACGGCGTCGAGCCGGCGGATGCCCAGGTGGCGCAGGTAGGGAACCACGCGCTGCAACCCCGGGTCGTTGCCCAGGGGACGGCCCCCGCCGTCGATGAGCACGGTGGTGTCGTCGGGAAGCTCCACCAGTGTGGCATCGCCCTGGCCGACGTCGATAAAATGCACTGCGGCGGTGGGGCTTTGAAGCTGATCCGCAATCAGCCCCGGGATGGCCACGAGCGCGAATGTCGCGGCGCCCAGGGCGATGGCGCGCCGGTGGAATCCACCGACGATCACCAGGGCGACGGCAGCGAAGAGACCGACGATCTCCAGAGTCGTCGGTGTACCCCAGCGGATGACCGACCCGGGGGCATAAGCGATGGCGTCGAGGGCGGTGTGTAAAAGCAGCAATCCCTCGGTCGATACAATCAACAATAGCTCGGCACCCGTTTGCCAGACCCCGGTGAGCAGGGCGCCGGCGACCAGAATCGGAAACAACACCGAGCCGACCAGTGGAACGACGATCAGGTTGGTCCACAACCCGGCGACGGGGACTTCGGCGCTCATCTTCAACAGCACCGGCCAGGTCGCCAGCGTCGCCGACACGGAGATGCCCACGAAGGTGGCCATCTGCCGAAGCCGTCGCTGCTTTGCTGGCTCTTCGTCGGGCCCGGGAGTCTGCGGGGGGCGGAGGCTGGCGGGGCGGAAACGCAGAAAAAGCAGAATGCCTGCCGTCGCACAGACGCTGAGCTGAAAGCCGGCCTCGATGACCATGGATGGACGGTAGACCAGCAACACGGCGGCGGTAGTCGCCAGCGCAGACAGCGGACGAATCCGCCAGGGCGAAAAGCAGATCACCGCAATCGCCAGCGCGGTCATCCCGAAGGCGCGGCGCGCGGAGACGGGAGCACCGATGGCGAGAAGATACACCAGAAGCGTCGCCAGGGTGATCACGCCGATGAGCATGCGGCGCGGCCAGCGGGCGTACAGCCGGGGGATTCGGTCCAGAAGTAGCCGAACTGCAAAGGCGATCAGAGCGGCGATGACGGCGAAGTGCAGCCCCGAAATCGCCAGGATGTGGCCGGTGGAGGTGATGTCGAAGGGCTCGCGAAGCTCGGGGGTCAGCTCCCCGCGGCTGCCGGTGAGCATGGCGGTGGCGATGGCGCGGCCGTCTCCGTCGACGTGGGTGCTGATGCGGCGCTCCAGCCCAACCCGTTGTTCAGCGAGGGTTCGAAGAACGCTCAGGTACATCGCTTCGTCAGCGCCGTCGTGGAACTGGAGAGGTTCGTTGATGGTTGCGGAGGCGGGTAACCCCTGGGCGTTCATCAGCCGCCGCTGAGAGGGGCGCCAGGGCACGCTGGCGGGGGCGAACTGGCGCAGTGTCGCCCACGCCGAGATGCGGTCGCCGGGAAGCGGCAGCTTCGAGCAGGGTGGGAGATCGTCGGTGCTATAGAAGATTCGGATCGTGGGGGCCGGGTCGGTAAGAGCCCCGTCGGTGTCGATGTCGACGTCTTCGACGCGAAGGTCAAACGAGACGCCGCGGTCGTGGAAGATCGGCCCGTCGGTGATCACCCCTTCGATTTCGGCGCTTATGCGCTGTTCGCCGAGCCATTCGGTGATGGGATGGTCGGCGCTGTTTCGGTGGTCGTCGGCGACGACGGCGGTGTGGGCGGCGAAGAGTGAAACGGCAGTGACGATACAGATACTCCGGGTTGTGCCGGTGGTCATTGTTGCACAGGCGGTGAGCGTGAGCAGAAGAGCGACGATGGCTGCCGTCCAGACCGTCAGATCGACGGGATGAAGCTGCGCGGCGATCATCGAGGTGGTGAGCATCACCGCGAAAAAGAGCAGCGACCAGGGCGGCGTTGCGCTGGGTGAAAGCATCGGCAAACCCGTTCGTCAGAAGGTTGCAAACCTCGGCGAAGACACAGCCGGGGGGTACATCTCTGTTGTCGACAGATCGGGGGCCGATCTTTCGGATTTACCTGTAAAAGGTTGTTGAACTGCGGGTGGTGGGCGCTGGGCTCTGGGTGGTGGGCGCTGGGCTCTGGGTGCTGGGTGGTGGGCTCTGGGCGCTGGGCGCTGGGTGCTTGGGGCTTGGGGCTTGGGCGTTCGGTGTTATGCCACCCGGTGGGCCCGTGCGAGCGGAGTGTAACGAAGGGAGCGCGGGTGGACGACGGTGGAA